>JAFYMV010000217.1 GCA_017548225.1 Bacteroidaceae bacterium
CATTGCAAAGGTACTACATAAAAAATTAAGGAGTCGGGATAATGCAAAGTTCTGCAAAGTTCTGCAAAGTTCTTTTGTAAGTAATTATAAATGATAGAAATACGAATTTTGCTCAGACCTGCGGCAGGTGGCCGAAGAAGGTGCGAAAAATTCCCACCGCACCTGCGAGAATCGTAACTCGCTGAGCCGAGGGTACGCGCATAATGCGCGGCCGCTACGCGTGCGAGCGCTCATATCCCCTCGATGTCCTCAGTCCTCAGTCCTCAAAAACTTTTAGCTGCGCACTGTGTGTAGTAATATATAGGGCATATTTATATAATTAAATATACAAAGTATATCTAATTAATAAATATGAATTTTTATTTCAACTATTTTCTCGCATATCGGGGAGAGAGCATATTAATTGAGGACTGAGGACTGAGGACACTTGCTGTGTCTTTTCCTGAAAAAGGTTGACTGCTGGATGTGGTCATACCATGTAAAAATGCCCTGTCCCATGTTTGGTGCTTTGCTCTCTTTTGTGTATCTTCGCGGACAGTTAGCATCTTTGTAAGAAACACCAAGTAGTAGGCAATATGGATTTTCGCACCTTTACGGATTTTGTGCCGTTGCACCCTCGTCTGCACCACAGTGATAAGCTGTTGGTGATGGGGTCGTGCTTTGCTGAGCATATCGGTGGTCGGCTTGAGCAGATGAAGTTTCGTACGGTGGTCAATCCCTATGGAGTACTTTACAATCCGCTCTCGATCAGTGAGGCGATGACCCGCCTTGTCGATTGTCGCCTCTTTGCAGAGGAGGAGCTATGCGAGTTTCCTGACGGAGGGTGGAACACTTGGCTGCACCATAGCCGCTACTCGCATCCCGACAAGGGTGAGGCGCTCGCGGCCATCAATGCCAGTCTGCAGCAGGCGGCGCAGATGCTTGTCGAGGCCGATGTGCTCATCATTACGCTAGGTACGGCGTGGGTGTATCGACTAGCCGATACGGGTGAGGTGGTAGGCAACTGCCACAAGGTGCCCGAGCGGAGGTTTGTGCGGCAGCGTCTGCAGGTAGGCGAGGTGGTAGAGGCGCTCTCTGGGATCGTGGGTCGCATCCGTAAGGTCAACCCCAAGCTGCGGGTGCTCTTTACGGTCAGCCCTGTGCGTCACCTGAAGGATGGACTGCACGGCAATCAGCTGAGCAAGTCGACGCTGCTGCTCGCCGTAGATGAACTGTGCCGTACGATGCCCGACTGTTGCAGCTATTTCCCTGCCTATGAAGTGGTGGTGGATGAGCTGCGCGACTATCGCTTCTATGCCGAAGATATGGCGCACCCCTCGCGGCAGGCGGTGGACTATGTGTGGGAGTGCTTCGTGGAGCATTGCATGGATGATGCGGCGCGACTCTTCATGCAGCGGTGGGCGAAGGTGGTGCGTGCTCTTGAGCATCGACCGTTCAATCCCGAGTCGGAGCAGTACCGCCAGTTTATGCAGCATACGGCCGCTCAGTTGTGCGAGCTTAAGGCGCAATATCCCTACATCGACATCGAGCGCGAGTGTGCGCAGTGTGGTCAGCGGACCATAGGGTAGGGGCTTCTTCGTGCGCAGGGCAGGGGTGCTGCCTTGGACCTCAAAAACACTTTGCAAAATAGCCTGAAAAAAGTCGAACAGAATCCTAGAGGATAGTTGTTCGTTTCATTTTTTTTTATTACTTTTGTAGAGGAAATAGGGTGATTGTATTACATTGCATAAATAGACAAAAATATATGGTAACAAACGACTTAATTGTAGCTATTGAGCTGGGCTCATCGAAGATTGCCGGAGCCGTAGGACGCAAGTGTGCCGACGGCGGATTGCAGGTGCTGGCCTATGCCAGTGAGCCTGTGTTAGGATTCGTGCGTCGTGGCGTGGTGTACAACATTGACCAGACGGCACAGTGCTTGGCATTGCTCATCAACAGACTCGATGGCGATCTGACTAACGCCGAGATACAACAGGCTTATGTGGGTGTCGGCGGATATACCCTGCACTCGGAGCAGAACATGGTGGTGCGCACCTTTGAGGAGGAGACACTCGTGACAGCGCCCATCGTTACCGGCATGGAGGAGGAGAATGCCGTGAAGCAGTATCCGGGACACGATATGCTCATGATGGTATCGCAGGAGTACAAGATTGGCAACAACCTGCTCAATGATCCGGTGGGTGTCAACTGCACGCAGGTAGAGGGTAATTACCTCAATATCTTGGCCCGCACATCGGTGATGCACAATACAGGCAAGAGCTTCGAGAGTGCCAATATCACCATTGCCGATACCTCGATACCGCCACTCGCGGCGGCCAATGTGCTGCTTGCCGACAGTGAGCGTCGTCAGGGTTGTGTGCTGGTGGACTTTGGTGCCGACACCACTACCGTATCGGTATACAAGAGCGGCTACCTGCGCTTCCTTACTGTGATCCCTCTGGGCGGACAGAACATCACTCGCGACCTCTGCTCACTGCAGCTCGATGAGAACGAGGCGGAGCAGGTGAAATGTCAGTATGGCCTCACTGCACCCGCATCGGACGACACTACGCTCGTGCTTGGCGATGGCCGCACTGTAGACTTGTGCAAGGTGCAGGAGGTTATCGAGGCGCGCTTCGAGGAGATTATCCTCAATGTGTATCATCAGATCAAGGCTTCGGGCTATACCGAGAAGCAACTGCTCGCAGGTGTAGTATGCTGCGGTGGCGGTATCAACCTGAAGGGCTTCGAGGAGGTGGTAGCCAAGAAGTTGCAGGTGAGCAAGGTGAAGATGGCGTACAACACCGTCACCAAGGTGGAATGGTGCACGACGGAGCGCCCCGCCGACGGTACACAGGGTGTGCTCGTAGGTCTTCTCATGGACGGTACGGACAGCTGCTGCTACAACAACATGCAGATGGAAATCAAGCCCGAAGATGAGGGTCGTGCCGTAACATTGGACCTCTTTACCGAAGACGGCGAGAGCGCACAGGATAAGCGCGACGAGGAGCTCAAGGTGCAGCGCCAACTGAAGATACAGGAGGCTGAAAAGAGAAAGAAAGAGATGGAGGAGGCCCGACAGGCGCGTGGTGGCAACGGATTCTTCTCAAGTATCGTGAAGAGGGTGAAGATATTTACCGATAGCTTTGAGGACAAGGTGGACGACTTCCTCAAGGATGATGTGGACAAACAGGGTAAGAAATAAAATACAGCATACAGAGAAATATTATGAGCGATAACGATATTATGCCCTTCGATTTACCTACCGAGACGAACAATATCATCAAGGTCATCGGCGTAGGTGGCGGTGGCGGCAATGCAGTAAAGAACATGTACCGCACGGGTATACGCGATGTATCATTCGTCTTGTGCAATACCGATAACCAGGCGTTGAACAAGTCGGAAATTCCCGTAAAGTTGCAGATTGGTCGCGAAACGACAAAAGGTCTCGGTGCGGGCAACGACCCCGAAGTGGCGCGCAAGGCTGCCGAGGAGAATGTTGAGGACATCCGCGCACAGTTTAATGACAGCACCGAGATGGTGTTTATCACCGCTGGTATGGGTGGTGGTACAGGTACCGGAGCGGCTCCCGTTGTAGCACGCGAAGCCAAGAAGGCTGGCATGCTCACCATCGGTGTGGTAACCATTCCCTTCAAGTTTGAGCAGCGTCCCAAGATTGAGCAGGCACTCAAGGGCGTGTCGGCCATCTCGGAACATGTTGATGCACTGCTGGTCATCAACAATGAACGCATCTTCGACATCTACCAGAATTGCAATGTGTACGATGCCTTCCGCCGCGTTGACGATACACTCACCATTGCCGTGAAGAGTATCTCTGAAATCATCACCGCCGAGGGTATCATCAACCTCGACTTCCGTGATGTGAGCAAGGTGCTCAAGAATGGTGGCGTGGCCATCATGAGTTACGGCATCGGTCAGGGCGAGGGCCGCTTGGCTCAAGCTATTGAGGCAGCTTTGCATTCGCCCCTGCTCAATGACAACGACATCTACAGCTCAAGGAAGATTCTCTTCAACATCTACGGCAGCACTTCGCATCCGCTCATGGTAGAGGAGATGGAGGAGATAAATCGCTTTACCGAAAAGTTTGTGAGCAAGGATATCGAGGTTATCTGGGGATTGGCTACCGATGACAAGCTCGAAGACGAGGTCAAGATCACCATTCTCGCTACAGGCTTCGGCGTGAGCAATATCCCTGGCATGAGCAACACCACTATCCGCCTCGACCGCACTCCTGAGAAGCAGGAGCCCGAAGAAAGCGAGGAGGATAAGATCAACCGCGAAAAGGAAGAGAAGAAGGTCGGCGAGATGATTGTCCAGTACTATGGCGACGGCCAACTGGCAGCCAAGCGCAGCATACACTCGTTCATCATGGAGGGCAGCGACCTCTTCAACGACGACCTCATTGATGCTATCGACTCAATGCCTACCTACCAGCGTACCAAGCTGAGCCTTGGCGAACTGGAGCGTCTGCGTAAATAATAACCCCCAATGACTGAAACATTATGGAAAAGAAACCCGAAAACCAACTCCAAATAGAACTGAAGGAAGATGTAGCCCAGGGCATATACTGCAACCTGGCGGTCATCTCACACTCATCGTCAGAGTTTATCATGGACCTCATCCGTGTGCTTCCCGGCATGCCCAAGGCACAGGTGCAGACACGCGCCATCCTCACTCCCGAGCATGCCATGCGCCTTATGCTCGCCTTGCAGGACAATATCAAGCGGTATGAGCAGACCTTCGGCCCCATCCGCCTGCCCGAGCAGGGTAAGGGCACTTACATCCCCCGCTTGAGCGACTTTAAGGGCGAGGCGTGATAGGTGTTGTCTATGGCGTTATTGCGCAAAAATATTTGTCGAGGTATTTGCGATAAAGCAAATAAAATTTAACTTTGCACAGAGATTACAACCCAATAAAGATTATAAACCATAAAGAACAGATATTATGAAAGAACTGAAAGGAACAAAGACCGAGAAGAACTTGCAGATGGCTTTTGCCGGTGAATCGCAAGCACGCAACAAGTATACCTACTTTGCTTCAAAGGCCAAGAAAGAGGGCTACGAGCAGATTGCAGCTATCTTCATGGAGACTGCCGACAATGAGAAGGAGCATGCCAAGATGTGGTTCAAGCACTTGGGTGGCATCGGTACTACTGCCGAAAACCTCCTCGCTGCTGCAGCAGGTGAGCACGAAGAGTGGACCGACATGTATGCACAGATGGCAAAGGAGGCTCGCGAAGAGGGCTTCATCGCTATTGCCGAGCAGTTTGAGGGCGTAGCAAAGATTGAGAAGGAGCACGAGGAGCGTTACCGCAAGTTGCTCGCTAATGTACAGGACAAGCTCGTGTTCTCACGCGAGGGCGACTGCATCTGGCAGTGCCGCAACTGCGGACACATCTGCGTAGGCAAGCAGGCTCCAGAGGTATGTCCCGTATGTGACCACCCGCAGGCTCACTTCCAACTCAAACCCGAGAACTATTAATCGTTAGAAGATAAAGGAGTGAGGCGATTAGTTCTGGATTGTGAGTGGTTAGCGGTGAAGCAATTGTCTGAACTCCTTGAACTCCTGAACTCCTGGACTCCTGAAAACACATTAACCAATAAAAGAATACAACAATGGCTATACAAATTACAGACAGCAACTTTGAAGAGATTGTAGCACAGGGTCAACCTGTAGTAGTAGACTTCTGGGCCACATGGTGCGGACCCTGCAAGAAAATCGCTCCCGATATCGAGGCTTTGGCCGAGGAGTATGAGGGTCGTGTCATTATCGGTAAGTGCGATGTTGACGACAACGCCGACCTTACCTCAAAGTTCGGCATCCGCAATATCCCCACCGTACTCTTCATCAAGAATGGCGAGGTGGTAGACAAGACCGTAGGTGCTGCTACCAAGGCAGCCTTCGCAGAGAAAATCGAAGCATTGCTTTAATTAAAAGTCAACGGACAATGAGCACAGCCAATAGACGACAAACCAAGAGCAATCAGGACTGTTGTCTGTTGACTGTTGACTGTTGTCAAAAATAAAAAAAACTATGAACGACGAATTCCTCATGGATGATCTTGATGATGACAAGACCGTCGAGTTTATCCGCAATTTCTTGCCCGTAGAGCTCAAAGAGAAGTTCTCTGATGACGACCTCTACTACATCATCGATGTTATTGCCGACTTCTATTTCAGTAGTGGCTTGCTCGATGCCAAGCCCGATGCTGATGGCTTCGTAGAGATTGATGTAGACAAGATTGTAGCCTACATCGTGAAGGAGGCCAAGAAAGACAAGATGGGCGACTGGCTCCCCGAAGATATCCAAATCGTGGTGCAGGCCGAGATGGAATATGGCAATAGCCTTGGTCAGGTAGACTAATCCCTACTGCGGGCATCGCTACTGACAATCAGTCAATAGAAACAATAAAGGGAAGGCTCCGAAGAGTCTTCCCTTTTGTTATATACCTATTTATATATAGGTGATTATTCCCAGTCGAGGATAACCTTACCGCACTGACCAGACTCCATTACATCAAAGCCCTTCTGGAACTCTGCTACGGGGAAGTGGTGAGTGATTACCGGTGTGAGGTCAAGACCTGAAACGAGCATCTGCTCCATCTTGTACCATGTCTCCCACATCTCACGGCCATAGATACCCTTGATGGTGAGCGCCTTGAAGATGATCTCGCTCCAGTCAACAGTAGTAGTCGGAGGAAGGATACCGAGCTGTGCAATCTTTGAGCCGTTGTACATCTTGGCTACCATCTCGCGGAACGCGATAGGAGCACCTGACATCTCAAGACCTACATCGAAGCCGCGGATACCGAGCTGGTCCATAGCACCCTGTACGGTCTCGCCCTTTGAAGCGTTTACAGTGCAGGTAGCACCCATCTTCTTGGCGATGTCGAGACGGTAGTCGCTGAGGTCAGTTACCACGATGTTCTTTGCACCGGCAAACTTGGCGATAGCTGTAGCCATAGTACCGATGAGGCCGGCACCTGTGATGAGCACATCCTCACCGAGCAAGGGGAATGACAATGCGGTGTGAGTAGCGTTACCGAAGGGGTCCATGATAGCAGCCATATCGTCAGAGATACGGTCGTCGAGCTTCACTACATTTGACTCGGGGATGCAGAGGTATTCTGCAAAAGCACCATCACGGTTTACACCTACGCCGATGCTGTTCTCGCAGATGTGCTGCAAGCCACGACGGCAGTTACGGCAGTGGCCGCAAGCGATATGGCCTTCACCAGTTACGCGGTCGCCTACCTTGATGTTACGAACACCGGGACCTACTTCGGCTACTACACCTACATACTCATGACCGATGGTCATAGGAGTCTTGATGGTCTTCTGGCTCCACTCATCCCACTTGTAGATGTGCAGGTCGGTACCGCAGATAGCAGTCTTCTTGATCTTGATGAGCACATCGTTCACGCCTACTACGGGCATGGGCACTTCTTCCATCCAAATGCCCTTCATGGGCTCTTTCTTTACTAACGCTTTCATTGTCTTGATGATATTAAGTGAATGAAAATAAATTTGTCGTTACACAATTTTCACCGCAAAGATAATCATTAAATTATTTTCCTTGATTACTGAAGTGCACTTTTTTTTGAACATTTTTAGCTTACTTTTATTATTGTACAGTACCAAGTGGCATATCCCGTCTTCACGAATGACTACATCTAACCCTTTTTGCCCTTATGAAGTAGGAATAATCAATGCGCATACAGACCTCGGTGCTCAGTTCATCGTTAAAAACGCACCCGTGCTTTCCACTGTGCGCACTGTGCGGACTGTGCGGATTTTTGGTGTGGCGTGCTTGGAGTCAATAGCCGATAGCATGAGACAAGGGGAAAAAAAGAAACGGATGAGTTAGCTCATCCGTTTCCTTTATGTCTGTTGGCGCGCTTGCGGCGTATCTCGGCCTTCATCTTGGCCGATGCCGAGTGGTGCTGTCCTGTGATGTAGGCTTTCTTCTTGGCTTTGGTCTTCACCTTCTCTTCTTTGGGGCGGTCCGAAGCCACCTTCTTGAACATGATGCCTTTGGTAAATATATCGTCTCCGTTCATATTGTTATTTTTTGTTTTTAGGAGTGAAGACGATAGTCCGTTCGCGGATTACGAATCTCATAGTCTAAAGTATCGTCTATACTCCTTTTACTCCTTGACTCCAGATGAAGGTATTGTCTTCACTCCTTTACTCCTCTACTCCTTTACTCCAAAGAAAAAGAACTCTCCTGCAACTCCTAAAAATTTATTCCTCTTCGCCGTCAAACTCGAAGTCGTCGTCAAACTCGTACTCAAAGTCCTCCATCTCGTCAATATCTTCATATTCGATGGTGATGTCATCGTCCTGACCCATGGCACGCAGCTCGTCTTGCAGCTTGTTCATGTCCTTGGCGCGGTGTACGAGGCTGTCCTTGCTGAGCTCGGCATGGATGTCCTCCTTGTTGAGCTCGTTCCACAGGATGTCCTTGAGCACTGATACGCCCAGTCCGGTCACTGAGGAGATGAATACATGGGGTATGCCCTCGGGCAGTGTCTCTTCGAGCATTTCGATGAGTTCGTCATCGAGCAGGTCGCACTTGGTGATGGCCAATACGCGCTGCTTGTCGAGCATGTCGGGGTTGAAGGTTGCCAACTCATTGAGCAGGATGTCATACTCCTTGCGTATGTCTTCGGCGTCGCCGGGCACCATGAAGAGGAGCAGCGAGTTGCGCTCGATATGGCGTAGGAAGCGGAGTCCGAGTCCCTTACCGGCACTGGCACCTTCGATGATACCGGGGATGTCAGCCATCACGAACGACTTGCCGTCGCGGTATGATACGATACCCAGGTTGGGCTCCAGCGTGGTAAACGGATAGTTGGCGATCTTGGGCTTGGCTGCTGATACGGCAGCGAGCAGGGTCGACTTGCCCGCGTTGGGGAAGCCTACGAGACCTACATCGGCCAGCAGCTTCAGCTCCATGATGACGGTGAGCTCCTGCATGGGCTCGCCCGGCTGGGCAAAGCGCGGAGCCTGGCGTGTGGGGGTGGCAAAGTTGAAGTTGCCCAAGCCGCCACGACCACCGCGGAGGAGGATTACCTCTTGTCCGTGTTCGGTGATGTCGCACAGGTAGGCACCTGTCTCGGCATTGTACACTACAGTGCCGCAGGGTACCTCGATGATCTTGTCCTCGCCATCCTTACCGCTACTCTTGTTCTTCGAGCCGTTGCCACCGTGTCCGGCAAAGGCATGACGGTCGTAGCGCAGGTGCAGCAGGGTCCAGTAGTTGCGGTTACCGCGCAGGATGATATGTCCGCCACGACCACCGTTGCCACCGTCAGGACCGCCATTGGGATTGTACTTCACGCGGCGCATGTGTGTGCTTCCGCGTCCGCCCTTACCCGAACGGCAGTATATCTTTACATAATCGACAAAATTTGTTTCAGCCACGATTGTCTTGTTTTTTAGTTTAGGCTAACTCACCACTCGCAACTCAGACGATAGTCTTAATGTACTCGATGATCTTGTTGGCCATGCCCTCGATGCCCATATCCTCGGTGTATGCGATGCCCTTGTAGAGGCCTTCGCCCTTGAACCACTCGATGAGCGGAGCAGTCTGGCTGTGGTATACCTCGAAGCGCTTCTTGATGGTCACCTCATTGTCGTCGGCGCGGCCTTCGAGTGTGGCACGACGCAGCAGACGGTCCATGAGCAGGCTCTCGTCTACCTCAAGGTTGATCATGGTAGAGATTTTCTCGCCACGCTCCTCGAGCATCTTCTTCAGTGCCTCGGCCTGTGCGATGGTGCGGGGGAATCCGTCGAAGATAACACCCTTGCTGTCCTTCAAGGTGTCATACTTGCTGGCGAGGATGTTTATCATGAGCTCGTCAGGGATGAGGTTGCCATGGTCGATGTAGGCTTGGGCTATCTTGCCCAGCTCGGTACCATTCTTAATCTCTGTGCGCAGTACATCGCCAGTAGAGATGTGGTCAAACTTGAAAGCCTCCACGATGAGGGCGCTGTTTGTGCCCTTGCCTGAGCCGGGAGCACCAAAAATCACAATGTTCAGCATAAGGTATTAAGTATTTGTATGTGTTATATGTTATCTAATCATTAATGTCAGATGTCGCCATCCTTTCCTGTTAGTTCCCCTCGTGTCAATATGGCCTCATTGACCCTACTATACGAAAGTCGTACAAAATTAGAGAAAATCCGCTGATTTGCTGCAAACATTTGTCCTGTTTTTTCGGCAAATGGGGAAAATATCACCGAAAAAAAGTTAAAGTGTAGAACATACAAGAAAAATACACTACCTTTACACTTTCAAAACGAAAAAAATAGACATTGAAAATATGAAATCAACATTCACAGCAGCCTTGCTGTTGCTTTGCAGCATAGCTGGCATGGCGCAGAGCGCGATCACTTCCTATGCGCCCGGTGTGTCTACCGAAGGAGCCGCCTATTTTCTCCCCAAGACCGCCATCAACATCAGCATCACCACCGAGAAGACTACCTACATCCCTGGCGAGTTGTGCCAATATGGCGAGCGCTACCTGCGCATCAAGAATATCTCTGACCGCGAAGATAGCTACTACACCATCAAGTCGGTAACTCTCTCTACCGAAGGCCTCCCCGATGAGTCAAAGCTCTACTATATCCTCTTTGCCAACAACACCCTTGCTCCACTGGTGAGCCTTACCGATGATGGCATACTGCAAGGCATCAATATCGCCCCTGCAGTAGAGCAGCCTGCAGCGGTTGCCGCTGCACCCGCTGCACCCGCCACACCGGCTGAGAAGGTGTACGAGCCACGCATGTACATGACCGAGGAGATGCTTATGACCAGCTCCAAAGCCAAGTTGGCCGAACTGGTAGCCAAGGAGATATACAACATCCGCGAGAGCAAGAACCTCATTATCCGCGGCCAGAATGAGCACATGCCCAAGGATGCCGAGTCGCTGCGAATCATCCTTGCCGGACTCGAAGAACAGGAGGTCGCATTGAGCCAGCTCTTCGTGGGTACTACTGCCGTGGAGACCTCTACGCAGACCTATCAGGTGATTCCCGAAGGCGATGCCGATCGCTTGGTGCTGGGCCGTTTCTCACGCAAGATGGGTCTGCTGCATTGCGACGACCTTGCCGGTGCCCCCATCTACATCGATATCAAGAACAAGCAGGTAGTGCCTGCCCCTGCTGTTGAGCCCATCGTAGAGTCAGCCTCTGCAAAGAAATCCAAGAAGGCCCAAGAAGCAAGCAAGCAAGACGGACTCGTCTACAACATTCCCGGCAAAGCCGTCGTGAAGGTCTACACCAATGCCAACACCTATGTCAACGAGACCCTCACCTTTGGCCAATTCGGCAATACCGAGACGCTCTCAAGCACCCTACTCATCAAGAAGAAAGACATCAAGATCACCCTCGACCCCCTGACAGGTGCCCTGCTCCAGGTGGTGGAGTGAGG
>JAFYMV010000218.1 GCA_017548225.1 Bacteroidaceae bacterium
CATTACGCGTATACTGCACATTATTAGCATTGAATCGAGTATCACTGCAATACACATATTTGCGTGGAGGAGCAGCAGGTGTAGTGAGACGACTGTTAGGTATCACCTTTCCATCAGGGGTTACATAGTCCTCGCCGTTCTTGATGCGATTTATCTGGCTGAAGGGGATCTCGTAGCAATCTATCATATCGCGACGGATATGTGCTGCCGTAGGCTTCTCTTGGAACACAAATCCGCAGCAGGGCACACGGTGGCTCAACGGGAAGGCCTGCACACTCACCGAGCGGTCCTCGTAGATGATATCAGTACAGCCATGGGGGAAGGGGTGAAACTCCACATCATAAGCCATACCCTCGCAGAAATAATCCAGCCAAGGGCGCATCAGCGTCTCCAGTTCGGGGAAGGCATGGATATGCAGCGTAGCCGTACGGCCCAATAGGCCGAGCGTAGAGATGAGCCCCATCAGCCCGAAGCAGTGGTCGCCATGCAGGTGCGAGATGAAGATGTGCCCCAGTCGGGAGAAGCTCAACCCCGCCCTACGGTATTGGCTTTGCGTACCCTCACCACAATCAATCATGTAGAGTTTATCACGCAAATCAACGACTTGCGATGTAGCATTGTGGCGCGTGGTAGGCAGTGCCGAGCCACAGCCAAGGATATGAACTTCAAATTTCTCCATCTGCTTTCTTTTTGAGCTCCGCAAAAGTAGCCATAATATTGAATATGGCCAAAATTACACTACAGTATTTGAGCCAATGTAAAGAAACGCCAAGTTATCCAAAGTCGAGCGACAGCTGTCCATCGCCCAAGAGGTTGTAGCTCATGCGATGATAAGGCGTAAGGCCATGCTCCTTGATACCCGCACGATGCTTGGCCGTAGGATAGCCCTTGTTGTGATCCCAATCGTAGTGGGGATACTCCTCGTGCAGGCGATTCATATAGTCGTCGCGGTAGGTCTTGGCAAGGATCGAGGCCGCAGCAATGTTCATCAGCTTGCCATCGCCCTTGACCACCGTCTGGTGCGGCGTATCACCATAGGGTTTAAACTTATTACCATCCACCACCACATACTCCGGGCGCACCTTCAGCCCGTCCAGCGCGCGATGCATAGCAAGGATAGAGGCATTAAGGATGTTGATTTCATCGATCTCTTTGGCCGTCACAATGCCGAGCGCCCATGCCACAGCATCGCGCTCAATATCCGTGCGCAGGGCATAGCGCTGCTTTTCGGTAAGCTGCTTTGAGTCATTAAGCAAGGGGTGCGAATAGTCAGGCGGCAGTATCACCGCAGCGGCATACACATCACCAGCCAGACATCCACGACCAGCCTCGTCGCAGCCCGCTTCGATCAAATGAGGATTAAGGCAAGGGAGTAACATGTTTTATCTTCTTTTTATTTATAATCAACGTGGTAACTACGCAAAATCAACGCAAGAAAGATTGCAATTCATCCCACCGCCTTGCATACAGCGTGTCACCCTATAAAGAACGCAAATCTTCTCTTCTTAGTATATCCCTAACAACAATCTGTGTTGCTTGAGGAGCAATCTCGTGACGCACAACAAACACAAATGGGGCGACAATGCACGGAAGAACGTGTTCATGGTTTACATACAGCCCTAACCACCCTATCTAAAAAGCCTTTGTCCGATGAAAAAATCAGACAAAGGCTTTTTCCGTGACGGACAAAGACTTTTTGCGCGGTGCAGGCCTGCGATTCCTGACACCTGTTGTCGGTATCGCTACCGTTGCAGCGTGGCGTTAGCAGCCATAGTTGCTGACCCCACTTCGTGCTCATGGTGTGTGCAAGCCGAGCTTTCACACATTCGCGGAGCGTGGCGTTGCGTGGAAAATCTGAAGTGTGCACCCATACCCACAATTCTGCAACCGACACACCGATTAAAGGCTCTTATTATTCTTATATATTTATATAAATATCTATATATTAAATAATTATATATTTATATTATCTATTATTATATACTTTATATATACTATTCTTCTTATCTCTTTTGGTGGGAACATTCCACATTTGCCACGCCACGCTGCCACGGTGCTTGCAGATGGTTATCTATTGGAAGCTGGGTATATATGCAACAACAATAAGAAAAATTGCTTCTTCCAAACAAAGTGCCGAAGTGTCGCCTAGACATAATATCAACATTATAATCAAACACTTAATGGCGACACTTCGGCACGCGCGCGAGCCTGTAGAGGGGATGACAAATCAAATACAAATGGTAAAATTCTGTAACATTCGCGTACCTCTCACAGAAATATTGAGTGATTTCTTTTCATGAAAATACCTACAATTAAAAATAATGTTGTATCTTCGCGACGTATGAGTAAGAGCCTCTACATAATTGCAGGATGTAATGGTGCAGGGAAGACAACAGCATCGTATACCGTTTTGCCAGACATTTTAGAATGTCGCGAATTTGTCAATGCCGACGAAATAGCCAAAGGCCTTTCGCCTTTCAATCCTGAAAGTGTGGCATTTGAAGCAGGTAGGCTGATGTTGCAAAGGATAGATGATTTGCTCGAAAACAATATAACATTTTCAATCGAGACCACATTAGCCACTAAGTCTTACATAAACTTGGTACGCCGTGCTCAACGCCAAGGTTATCTCGTTCACCTTATATTCTTTTGGCTCGAATCACCGGAATTAGCAATAAATCGCGTAGCAGAGCGAGTTAGCAAAGGTGGGCATAACATACCTCAGGATGTTATCAGACGACGTTATGTAGCTGGATTGAAAAATTTGTTTGACCGCTTTGCCGACGAAGTGGATTTGTGGATGATATATGACAATAGTCGCACACCACGCACATTCGTAGCACAAGGAGGAAAGGCAATGAACACAACCATAGCATCAGAAGTTATTTACAATAAAATGAAGCATTATGTCAGATAAGGAAGTAAAAGAATTTATAGACAAATTGGATGCTGGACTTAAACTGGCAGAGAAGCGTATGTTGCAAGAAAAAGCATTGCGTGACGAAACCGTAGTGATATATTCAGAAGATAAAGGGATACAGCGTATACCTGCCAAACAAGTCATATCCGAAAATATCATGTTTCAATAATCAAAGATTAAAGTACACAGTAATATAAATCACCTCCTTTGAACTAATCCACACTCCCGTCCCTCAAGGCGGGAGTTTTTGTATAGCAGTTCCCCAAAAAGCAGGTTCAATTTTGCAAAAGTTCCCTTGCAGAGACCTCACGCCGGCCTCATGATGACATAAAAGTCATTTCCTGCAATATCAAAAAAAGTTTACCATTGTTGCAACCTTTTGGTGAGTTGTCTTGTCTAATTGACGGTGACACCAAAGAGAACACACTAAATGAGTAAACCAATAAAAACAACGAATGACATGAAAAAGTTTTTCAGAATGCTGCTACTTGCAGCGGTGGCTTTGATGCCGGTGATGGGAATGGCGCAGGACAATAACGAACGCGACTATGCTTGGGAACGACAAATGCGCTCACAACAGTATGCAGATTCGGTAAAGGCTGCACAGCAAAAAGCCGAGTTTGAGCATGAACGATTAATGCTGCAAGAAAAGAGTTCGAGTAGGCAAAGGGTCACACGCGCCATTTTTAATGAAGATATCATTCTCCTCTTCGTTCTTGCTGGCAGTGTAATCACAATCGTGGCACTATGTCTCCGTCGTTCACGCAAGAAAGCCGAAGACCACAAGGAGCTTATCAACAAACTCATCGACAGCAATCTTCTGAATTCTACTGAGACTATCAGTAAAGAGACCATCGAGGCACTGATGAATCCGAAGTCAAAGAAGAGCGAGAAGGAGCGGTTTATTGGAGATGCCACATTGCTGGGGCTTGGTATAGGAACGCTTTTGGGAGTTGGAACGAAATACGATTGTAATGAAGAATTGGTTCTTGTAGGAGCGATCCTTGCAGGCTTAGGTCTGTTCCGCCTCATCATCCGTACTACAATAACTATCATTGAGCGCAAGAAAGCAAAGAATAAAGTGGCAGAAGAATCGAAAATTGAAGAGGCAGAAATTGTTAAAGAGAAGTAACCACCAACTCCCCCTCTCTGTATAGAGGGGGTGCCTCGAAGAAGTGGGGGCGTTACAAGCGTAGCGCGTAGCTTTCTTACCTTTCTACTCCGCGCTTGCTTAGAACTCCCTCCGCTTCACATTGCTTCGCTCGTCCCTCTATAAACAGAGGGACAGTTAGACGGCAAACCGAATGTTTTAATTTTCAACTTTTAATTTTCAATTCGAATCGTGTCCACTCCCGAAGAAATAGTGTTGATCTCTCGCGTGCTTCTTGCGAACGATGAGCGTGCATTTGCCCGACTGATGAAGAAGTATCTGCGCCCCGTGCGTCGCTACTTCCTCGTACAGACAGGAGGCAATGAGGCGCTGAGCGATGACCTCACGCAAGAAACCTTCATACGTGTTTGGCGCGGACTGGACAGCTACAAGCGATTGGCCTCATTCGGCACGTGGGTATATCGCATAGCATTCACGACATTGCAAAATCACATTGCTTCTGAAAGGCGCCACGTGAGCATCGATGATGAGAAGATACGCCCCACCCTGCAGGCACTAACCGAAGAGTCCACAAGCATCGACTCTGGAGAGGTGGCTGCACTGCATCGCGCCATAGGCCGACTAAACGAAAGTGAGAAGACCTGCATCACACTCTTCTACTTGGAGGAGATGAGCATCAAGGAGATAATGGCCGTGACGGAGATGGCGGCAGGCACCGTGAAGTCGGCACTGAGCCGCGGACGCGAACACTTACGAACCCTTTTAACCCAAACGATATGAACAGCGAAGACCGTAAGATAAGAGAACTGCTGCTCAA
>JAFYMV010000219.1 GCA_017548225.1 Bacteroidaceae bacterium
CGAAGGGATATATACGGTCGAGCGCAAAGGTACGAAAAACAATTGACATAGTCCATATGTTATCGAAGCGCAATGTATAGATGTGATGAAAAAGTCTCTACTGACAACCCTCGCCCTATGGCTGTGCACACTACACCCCACCCCTGCCCAGCAACCTGCCGACACACTGCAACTGTCCGCCCCTGAAGGCACACGCCCCAAAGTGGGATTGGTATTGAGCGGAGGAGGGGCGCGCGGGGCGGCTCATGTGGGAGCGATACGACTGATCGAGGAGCTGCAGATACCTATTGACTATGTGGTGGGAACGAGCATGGGAGCTATCGTGGGAGCGCTATATGCCATAGGCTATACGGCCGACGACATGGACTCGCTCTTCATGACGCAAGACTGGAGGGTGCTGTTGAGCAATGATGTGCCCCGACAGCTGCAACCCTACAGCCAGCGCATGGCAAGGAGGCGATACCAGGTAAATATCCCCTATGAAAAGAGCGCCCTTGCCGACCGCTCGGCACACTACCGCGATGCGGGCATCAAGGTGCGGAGGAGCAGCTTGCAGACCTTCCCCAAAGTGCTAGCACGCCCCGGACTCATCGACGGACAGAACTTGCAGAATGTGTTTGCACAGCTGACATACCCCTACCACGACTCGCTCTCGTACGAGAGGCTGCCCCATGCCTTTGCCTGCGTGGCGGCCGACCTCGTGACGGGCAAGGAGGTGGTGCTCAAGCAGGGACGGCTGGCCGAATCCATACGCGCCAGCATGTCGATACCCGGCGTATTCTACCCCGTATACCAAGGGGCGCAGGTACTAGTGGACGGGGGCGTGGTGAACAACTACCCAGTGAATGTGGCACGCGACATGGGGGCGGATATCATCATCGGCGTGGAGCTCAACTCTGGCATCACCGCGGCTTCAGACTTGCAGTCGTTTGCCGCTATCTTCGAGCGCCTTATCGGCACGCTGGGCACCGAGCTGCACGAGCGCAATGTGGCTGACACCGATATCCTCATCATACCCCAAGTGAAGCGCTTCCCCGTCATGGGATTTGACACACTCAACTTGCACCAGCTCATCGACATCGGCTACCGCACAGCCCTGCAGAGCAGGCCGCAACTCGACTCGCTACGCCAGCTGTTGGCAGTTTATGAAGCACCACGATGCGCACCTCCAACCGAGCCCACCGCACCGCACCCCGTACTCGTAGAGCAAATCATCGTGAAGGGGTATGACCGCACGGCGCTATTGGCGCTGCTGCAAAGGTACGGCATCAGCGAAGGCGACAGCCTATCCATAGAGACCATCGGGGCGGCCATAGAGCGCATCTACGGAATGGGCACCTTCTCCTCGGTGCAGTACCAGCTAGTGGCCGGCACCCTATTCGTTGAGGTGAAGCCCAACCCTTCGGATCAGGTGGCATTAGGACTGCGCATAGACTCGGAGGAGGCAGCCGCAGCATTGCTCAACATCAGCATAGACCCGCTAAAGCTGTCGGGGGCTAAGTTCGACCTCACCACCCGCCTCGCTGTCAACCCCTATGTAGAGGCGCGGGCTTCGTATGCGTGGACAGGGCCACAGGCGCATATGGCCGTCAGCTATTGGGGCTCTGATGTAAACCGCTTCTATGACGACAACAGCTATACCCTGCGCTACAACCTCTATGGTGCTGACATCGCCCTTGCCGACCTTCTGTCGCGCGACTATGACCTACGCGCAGGGCTGCGCTACGACCACTACGATGTGCACAAGCTGGTGCGCGACCAAGCACTCAACTTTATCGACACCGAGAACCACGAATCGTACCTCGCACTCTATACCGCGCTGCACAATGACAAATACGATGCGGCCTACCTGCCCACACGGGGCTATGCCTATGGCATCGGTGTCGCCTACAACCTATGCCACAAGAGTAGCGAGGGAGACCACTTCGGCGAGATACAGGCCCATGCCTCTACCGTCATCCCCATAGCCCACACCACCGCGCTGCTGCCTGCGCTGTACACCCGCCACCTCATCGGGAGCCATATACCACTCATCTACTCCAATGCCATGGGTGGCTACCTACCCCACCGCTACCTGCGCCAGCAATACCCCTTTGCTGGATTCGTGGGCAGCGAGTTCATGGACGCGCATCTTGTCATTGCACGCATGGAGCTGCGCCAGCGACTCTTGGCCGACCTCTACGCTGCGGCCATCATCAACTATGCCTATAGCACCCCCGACATCGCCACACCCACCGACTACCAAAGCATATGGGGCGCGGCACTCAAACTGACCTACGACACCACGATAGGCCCCCTCGCCCTATGCACCCACTGGAGCGACCGCTACCACCAGATGGGATTCTACTTCAGCCTCGGCTTCGAGTTTTGAACGACGGAGTAGGGGCAATAGCCCCCTCACCTTTCGCCCCTCACCGTTCACCCAATGCCGCATGGCGGCATCGTAGTCGGGCTCGGTAGTGATCTCGGGACACCAGTTGGGCATGGCACACCTTCCCTTCGGGGTTTACCACCACTACAGCGTCGACGCGGAGCTCGTTCGTCGGTTAACTTAGGGATAGTCATTTAATTCATTCAATCTGAGTTAATCGGCAGACTTTCCCTTATTATTCCGATCAAACTCTTCGCATTTTATATCGTCGGCTCTAGTTTTAGGGCCGATTTTTCGTTTTTCAGTCACATCTGGAGCCACTACTCCCATAAAGTCACGTTCCGCACATGGAACATTAAGCAGCAATAGACAAACTTGGTGCTTCTCTTCTTGCGAGATGGACCACATTTGCAGTATGGATACCACGGTGTTCGGAGGAATTTTTATTTCCTCCACTAAGATACGAAATATTTATCATATTAACAATCAATTGATTATATTTTTAAAGTCTATTTCAAGACTGTCCCTATTATAATATAGGAGTGTTCTTTTTAGGAAAAACGCACCATTTTTTGCATTGTATCATTGACCATCCACGAGAAATCAAGAAGTAAAGTTATGCTCACCATACAATAATCCCCGATTCTACCATTGCCTATGCTTTCAGTTCTCTTTCTGGAGTAATGGGTTGCCTTATAGTTCTGTGAATAGGGGGGATTTATCCTCCTCGCGTCTGTCCTGCGATTATTATATTGATGTCATGCTTGAACAAAGAAGGTAATTCGAGTAAAGCGGGGTTATGAGGGGGATAGATGTAATTAAAAGTCGAACTTTTGATGTAGTTGCTCAAAAACAAATGGTTTGTTGTTAATGAGTACAATATAATTGACAGAAATTCAGTTGTTGCAAAGTTGCCTTTCAGTTGGGAAGATCGCTAATAGAACCTATTGGGGAGAATATGTTCGTGCTCAATAAAATAATTCAGCATTCATAATTGAATATTGAATATTAAATAGTATATTTGTTGCATCTTCACGCCGGTACCTTGATTGAGGCGGTAGGGTGGGGATGACATAGTGGAAAGGCGTTTACTTGACGCTTTGGTTTTGACTCTTTGAAACTTCGCAAACTTCAAATTGTTCGTCAAAAACAAAGCAACGGTGAATGCCTCATGGGTATGTTTTCATA
>JAFYMV010000220.1 GCA_017548225.1 Bacteroidaceae bacterium
AATGAAGTAAAGCTCGTTCAAGAGACACTTACCGTATACCTCCCTGGCGGTGGAGATGTAGAAGGAACAGCGACCTTGAAAGACAATAAGATTACTGTATCATTCAACCAATCGTTCACTGAAGAAGGCGAATATCTCTTCTTCATCCCCGAAGGAATGTTTACTATGGACGGTGTAGCAAATGAAGAGCGTTCAGTAACCGTTACCTTATTTACTTTTGAAATCACTCCGCTGGAGATTGTAAGTGTAACCCCTCAAGTGGGCAAGGTTGACAAGATTGACAAGATAGTCATCACCTTTAATCAGCTTATAACCCTCTCATACGACGAGAATTGGCAAACGATTTCACAAGAGATCAACCTCACATGCGGTGAACAAGTATACAAATTGACATATGCCCCTGAAAATTGGAATGTAAGCAATGACCTTGTTTATCTCGTAAATGCAAAGTGGAACGGATACGAATATGCTGCAACTCCTATTACAGCCGATGGTACCTACACCTTAAACTTGGAAGACATTGTAGTAGACCATGCAGCAGAGGATGGTGTAGACGAATATGGATACCAAGCAACGATATGGCATTCAAAGAATCAGTCATGTAAAGGTACATATACATGGACTATCGGTGAAGGTGACAGCGCTGTTGATTTCATTGGCGCAGAAGATGGTACACAGATCATCTACGACATCCTCGGCCGCCGTATCAAAGATATTACTGGTGCAGGAATCTACATCGTAAACGGCAAGAAAACAGTGATAAAGTAATACAACAAATCCATACACAATATGACAAGGGAGGGCGATTGCTCTCCCTTGTTATTTAGAGACATCTACGCACCAAACATTGCCCCTTTGTATTATTGACTTTTTTTCCGTAATTTCGTGGCGCGAATAGAATAATATGCTTTCAATTCTTATCCCTACATACAATTACGATTGTACTCGTCTCGTGACCGACCTGCAACAACAGGCCGAGCAGCTTGACATAAACTACGAAATCATCGTTGCCGATGACGCCTCAACGATATCCGCATATAAGGAGAAGAATAGAAAGATAAATACTATCTCCCACTGCCGGTTTATCGAACTGACACAAAATATAGGCCGTGCACGAATTCGCAATCGTCTGGCCGACGAAGCGCAACACGAATGGCTACTCTTCATGGATGCCGATGCAGAAGTTATAAACGAGAATTTTATTGCTGATTACTTGACACACACTGACGCAGAAGTCATCTGTGGTGGATTGCAACATGCCGACACCCTACCCTCATCTGAAGTGAGTCTACGCTATGCCTACGAGAAGCGAGCCGACAAGAAGCGAGCAGCTCATTATCGCAACCGTACACCATACGCGCACTTCACACCATTCAATTTCATGATACGCCGCGGGCTATTCCAAAGCATTCGTTTTGACGAGCATATCACCGAATACGGACACGAAGACACACTCTTTGGCATAGAGTTGGCCAACCATAAAGCTGAGATATGTCATATAGACAACCCGCTGCGTCATATCGGTCTGGAAAGCAACGAACTATTCTTGGAGAAAACACGAGCAGCCTTACGCAACCTTTCTACAATGGAAGATTCCATGCAAGGCTACTCTGCACTACTCAGCCTATACAAGAAAATCCACCAAGTAGGATTAGACAAATTGCTATCTCGTTGCTTTGATCAATATGAAGAAAGACTCTCTTCATTGCTCTGCCAGCCTCGCCCTCATCTCGGCTTGTTCTTCTTCTACAAGCTTGCGTACTACTGCAAGATTAAAAACCAATAAAAGACCATACCCCTAAAAACTAATAAGGGGCTCTTCGCAGAGGCCCTTACTAGATTCAATAGGTATTAGTTTTAAGGTAAAAAGATTGGTTAAGGATAACGACGCAAAGGTCTTGCTTTTTTTTATATTTACAAAACTTTTTTTTATGTCGTGCAACACATATATGAGCTTTTTAGCGTCAATCTTACAAAATGACAAGAAAATAAGCACGACAAAGCCCATTCTAATCACATTTCATAAACAAGTGTAAACTAAAGTCCCTTCTTAAAGAATAAATTGCAAGAGTTACTATAAGTTTGCTCTGCAATCAGCTCCACAGGACACTGATATATCTCTGCCAGCTTCTCCACGACACGCACTACATAAGCACTCTCGTTGCGTTTGCCACGATAGGGAGTGGGAGCAAGATAGGGCGAATCGGTCTCAACGACGAGGCGAGAAAGTGGGACCTTACTTAAAGCTTCAGGAAGCGTTGATTTCTTAAAGGTCACCACCCCATTGACACCCAAGACAAAACCAGGAAATTCGAGCAAGGCTTGGGCCTCATCGGCTGTACCCGTAAAACTATGAAACACGCCACGCAAAGGGGTTGCCTTATAGTGCAAGAAAAGAGCATAGAGTTCGGCAAAAGCTTCACGAGAATGAATCACGATGGGGAGGTCATACTCAAGCGCCCAAGCAATCTGCTCCTCAAGCGCAGCAAGTTGTTCTTGCTTATAAGTGGTGTCCCAGTAAAAATCGAGCCCCACCTCACCGACCGCGACAAAAGGAGCATGAGAAGTTTTTCCTGCGGCCGAAGCATCAAGCAACGCCTTCATTGAAGCCAACACCTGACGATAGTCCTCTTTTACTTCAGTAGGGTGCAACCCTATCGTGGGGAAGCAATAATCGGGATATTCTGCACACACTTGCAACATCGGTGCGATGGAGGCTGCATCGATATTAGGCATGACCACACGAGCAATGCCAGCCTCGCGGGCACGACACATCACTTCGGCACGATTCTCGTCAAACTCACTAACGAAAAGGTGACTATGCGTATCGATGATTTTATACATCGCGCTCCATGAGCATAGCCATAAATTGGCGTAGCACCTCTTTTTGTTCTACAGACACGCTGAGTGCTTCGAGCTCAGCCTTTGCCAAGCTATAGTAATGTTCCTCAATGGCACGGCTCATGGCAGGCAATCCCACCTTGTTATAGACATCAGTCACAGCCGCAATCTTCTCTTCAGGGTTTATATCAGTAGCTGTTGCCCAATAATCAAGTATAGCGCGCTGCTCCTTATCTGCCAAACGCAGTGCATTGATATAGAGATAAGTTTTCTTATTGCACAGGATATCACCACCAATCTTCTTGCCGAATACCTTAGGATCGCCATAAACATCAAGGTAGTCATCACGCAACTGAAAAGCCAAGCCAATGCATTCACCCAAGCGATAGAGGTGTTCGGCGTCCTCCTTTGAGGCACCTCCGAGCACTGCACCAATCTTGAGAGCACAAGCGAGCAGAACAGAGGTCTTGAGGCGTATCATCTCAATATATTCTGCTTCAGTCACATCGGTACGGGTCTCGAAATCCATATCATACTGCTGTCCCTCGGCAATCTCAATAGAAGTGCGATGGAAAGTTGCCATCACCTCACGGAAATGAGCATCATCAACACGCGACATATATACATCAGCCAAGGTTATCATCACATCACCCGAGAGAATAGCCGTATTGGCATCCCAACGCTTATGCACTGTAGGTTTACCACGACGCACATCAGCATGGTCCATGAGATCGTCATGCAACAAGGTAAAGTTGTGATATATCTCAAGAGCCAATGCAGGGTCAAGGATCTTCTCCACATCATCGCGATACATATTATAGGCCATAAGCATCATAGCTGGGCGTATACGCTTACCACCAAGCGAAAGGATGTACTTGACTGGCTCATAAAGATTCATGGGCTCGTGCGCATAGTCGAGCGTTTCAATATGAGCATTTACCTTATCGAGGAGTTGAGAAAAGGGATAAAGCATAGAGATTTAGCAATGAATGGTCAACAATAGATAAGAATAAAAGAGGATAAAAGAAAAGAGGCTACTCAACGCAGCCTCTTTCAGTGTATGTCGAGATTAGTTACTCAAACGGAATGTTACGGGAAGTGTGAATCGTACACGCACCTTCTTACCACGCTGCTCACCTGGTTTCCAGTTAGGCATTGACGAAACCACGCGGAGAGCCTCCTTATCAAGATAGGGGTTAACAGGCTTAACAACTTGGGGATCCACGATAGAACCGTCAGAGTTTACAACGAACTGCACGATAACACGGCCCTGAATTCCTTGTTCCTGACAAACAGTAGGATACTTGATGTTCTTCTGGAGATATTTCATCAACTCCGCCATACCACCGGGGAACTCGGGCTGATTCTCTACCACTTGGAAGATTTCCTCCTCCTTCTCGGGCTCTTCAACCACGATAGGAATATCCTCTGTAATCTCTACGAACTCCGCCTGGTCCTCTGCAGATACGATAGTGGTCTCCTCAATGGGAGCATCGTCCTCTACGATGTTAAGCACCTCGGCCTGTGTAACAGCTTGGGGTGGAGGGGGGATAGTTTTCTTCTCAGGCATAGTGATGGGGATTACCTCTTCTTCCAGAACGATATCGCCTGCATCGATGAGCGTACCATCAAACTCCTGTTCGTACTGCGTCCACTCGAAAGCCACGAAATGGGCAGCCAAAACAAGGATAAAGCCAAGCAAAATCCAAGTAAGTTTTTTGCTTTCCAAGTTGGCGCTTTCTGATTTTTTAATTTCCATAGGTTATATTTTCGTTTATATATTTTGCGATGTGTTTGCAAAAGTAATACTTTTTTCTTTAGTCAGTACAAAAAAAAATGTTTTTTTTATATGGCATCGAGTTTTTATCTTTTTAACCAAAGGTTTTTTATGGTCCACACACACACTTAATACAAAATGTCGTATATTTGCATTGCTTACAGGAAAAGATTGCAAACCTAATGAAGAGACTCCTAATATACCTATGTATGGTGTGTAGCATGCCCCTCCTCCACGCTCAAGATGCAGGGACGGCTTTTCAATTCCTACAATTGCCCGTATCATCTCATGCGGCAGCTTTGGGTGGAGACAATATCTCTATTATAGAGGACGATGCAACCCTCGCATACCATAATCCCGCATTGCTGACTGATGCCAGTGAACGCATGTTGAGTCTTAACTACATGAACTACCTACAGCGGACCAATGTCTTAGGCGCTGGATATACCATCAAGACTGGCGAGCGCTCCATTGTAGGACTTGAGGCGCAATATTTGGATTTCGGAAAGATGAAAAACACCGATGCCGATGGTAATATCATTGGCGACTTTTCGGCCAAAGACATGGTACTAATGGGTACCTATAGCTTTGATTTTTCTGAGCGTCTCACGGGAGGTGTAAGCGGAAAGTTCATCTACTCAAACTACGAGCATGTGTACTCACTGGCTTTGGGCGTCGATCTCGGTCTGAACTACTACAATCCCGAGACCATGTTCTCAGCCTCTATCGTTGCCCGCAATCTTGGCGGCCAGGTAAAGACATACGACGGCACACAGGAGGCTCTGCCTTTCAACCTATTGGTAGGTATATCCAAAGACTTGGAGCATGCCCCCGTACGCTTATCGTTGACACTTACCGACCTTCACAAATGGCAAGCCGAAGACTTCTACAACTCAAGCGACGACTCATGGTCAAAGATATTGATGAAACACTTTATCATCGGCGCCGATATATTCCCCTCACCCAGCACATACTTATCGGTAGGATATAATTTCCTTCTGCATAGCGAGTTGCAAAACAATGCCAGACGCGCCCTTGAGGGCTTTTCGCTCGGAGGTGGCTTGCAGGTACACAACATGAAGATTGGTGTGTCATACGGCAAATATCACATTGCAGCCTCCTCATTGATGATGAACTTTTCTATGGGAATTTGATTAACAACACACAAAACAACAATATTATTATGAAGAAAATCACCATCGCAATTGACGGCCACTCATCGTGCGGCAAGAGCACTATGGCCAAGGATCTCGCCCGCGAAATCGGATATATCTACATTGACAG
>JAFYMV010000221.1 GCA_017548225.1 Bacteroidaceae bacterium
AGAGAAGATAGGTTGCAGGGTGTAGGGGTGTATTCCTGTGTACCATGCTTCAGTGCTTACGGTCATGGGGGTGGGCGTGAAATCTTGCACTTGCTCCAAGTGGAAATCCATGCGTTTAGTCAGCACTGCCAATTCCGCCATATCTTCGGCAGTACAACCTGGGTGACTGCTGATGAAGTAGGGAATGATCTGCTGGCGCAAATTCTCTTCCCGGTTAATGCGATCAAAGATGCGTTTGAACTGCTCGAACTGGCTGAACGAAGGCTTACGCATCACATGCAACACCCTGTCAGATGTGTGTTCGGGAGCTACCTTGAGGCGTCCGCTCACATGCTTGGTGATAAGTTCGCGTGTATATTCTGCGGTAGTGCGGTTAACCGATTCGTCATCGCTGCGGTGTAGCAAGAGGTCGTAGCGTACACCACTACCGATAAAGCTCTTTTTAATCTCGGGGAGGGCATCTACTGCTCGGTATATATCGAGCAGTGGTCGGTGGTCAGTATTGAGGTTGGGGCACACTTTAGGGTGTATGCACGAGGGGCGCTTGCAACGAGCGCAAAGTGCCCTGTCCTTACCGCCCATAGCGTACATATTAGCTGATGGGCCTCCGAGATCGCTTAAGTATCCCTTGAAGTCGGGCAGTTGGGCTACAGCCTTTACCTCCTTCAAGATACTCTCCTTGCTGCGACTCACGATAAACTTGCCCTGGTGTGCCGATATGGTGCAGAAGGCGCAACCACCGAAACAGCCGCGATGGATATTCACTGAGTGTTTGATCATGTCATAGGCGGGTATGCGCTTATCCTTATAGCGAGGGTGTGGCAGTCGGGTGTAGGGAAGGTCAAACGAGTGGTCTATCTCCTCCGTTGTCATGGGCGGATAGGGAGCGTTGACTACTACATACTTACCCTCCACCTCTTGGATGAGACGCGAGGCGTGCATCTTGTTTGACTCCTCCTCGATGTGCTTGAAGTTGGCCGCTTCGGCACGCTTATCGCGCAAACACTCTTCATGACTGTTGAGTATGATGTCATCAGCAGTGATGCCGCTGGGGATATCTTCCTTGCGGCATAGGTGGGCTGTTTGGGGTATGGTGTTTAATTGGCAATTGACAATTGATAATTGAGAGTTGGCCTCCGGTGTTTCATTTTCAATCTGTTGCAGCCGTTTTGCGATTTCGACGATAGGTTTTTCGCCCATACCGTACACGAGGATATCAGCACCGCTGTCGCAGAGGATGCTGCGTCGCACGCAGTCTTGCCAATAGTCGTAGTGGGTGAGTCGTCGCATTGATGCTTCTATGCCGCCAAGTACTACGGGTACATCGGGGTAGAGACGCTTTAAGATTTGTGTATATACGATAGACGGATATTCGGGACGCAGGTCGTGGCGTCCGTCAGGGGTATAGGCATCTTCTGAGCGCAGGCGTTTGTTGGCGGTGTACTTGTTCACCATCGAGTCCATACATCCTGCCGTTACGCCAAAGAAGAGACGAGGTCGACCCAATTTGCGGAAATCGCGTAGGTCGTCGCGCCAATTGGGCTGGGGTACAATAGCTACTCGCAACCCTTCAGCTTCGAGTATGCGACCTATCACGGCAGCACCGAATGAGGGGTGGTCTACATAGGCATCGCCCGAGAAGAGCACTACATCTACTTCATCCCATCCACGCAACTCCATCTCCTTGCGCGTGGTAGGCAAGAAATCCGTCAGTTGCGCCATTAGGCTTCAGTTTCTTGTTGTTCGCAACTGGCTTGCCACTCATCGTAGAGTGTGATGAGTGCACTCAAACCGAGTGCCTTCATATTGTCGTGATAGATGATATCTACGCAGAGATCGAGCAGGTCCTTGCAGTCCTCTTGTGAAGCAATGAGCGAGCGTACGGTGAGTTTCAACTTGTTCAATACGCCTTCGTCAACGATACCGTTGCTGTCTACCAATCCGCTGAACAACTGGTATTTTTCTATCGTGAGAAGGTGTGCTTCGTCTATTACCATGCTGCGTGTGCCGCTCTTGTTGGTTGTGATGGAATACATAATATATCTTTATGATGTAATTTAATATTAATGATATCGGTATTATTGCAGTTTCTTCATGTAAGCACGACGGCGCTTGTGATTCTCGCGCTCGAAATAGTCCCACTGCGACTGTATCTTTGTGTTTAACTCCAGTTCGGGGTTGCTCTCTGAATATTTGAAACCTAGCTTGCTGTGTACGGGGACAATGTCTTCAAAAATCAATGCTACGGCTCCCTTGCCTTGATACTCGGGCTTTACGGCTACGAGGAGCATCTCTGATGTCTCCGTGTTGTTCCACTTGAGTGCCTTGAGCAAATGCCACCATCCGAAGGGGAACATGAATCCTTTTGCCTTCTGGAATGCTTGAGCTAATGAGGGTAGCAAAATGCCGAAACCTACCAAGTTATCATCCTTGTCTACGATGATGGGTACCAAGCGCAAGTCGAGCAAGGGAAGATAGTTCTTGATGTATTGCTGAATCTGCTCCATTGACAACGCCGAGTATCCGTAGAGGTGTGAATATGCTTCGTTAAGTAGTTCGAAGATAGCCACACCACGCTCTTTGGCCAGTTTGCGATGTGAGGTGTATTTTATCACCTTCAATCCAAATCGCTCCCTTACGATGCGTGCCACACGAGCATGCTTGTCGGGTAGTGCATCGGGTGTCTTCAGTAGGTACTCTACCCAGTCGGCATCTTTCTCATAGCCCATGCGCTCCATATGCCGGGGGTAGTAGGGATAATTGTATATGGTTACCATCGTGCTCATGCGGTCAAATCCTTCGATAAGCATGCCCTCGGGATCAAAATCGGTGAATCCTAACGGTCCCTGTACCTCATTCATTCCGCGCTCGCGTCCCCACTGCTCCACTGTAGCAAAGAGTGCATCTACCACTTCGGCGTCGTCGATAAAGTCCACCCATCCGAAGCGTACCACCTTCTTTCCCCATGCCTCATTAGCCTTGTGATTGATGATGGCCACGATGCGCCCTACGACCTTGTCGACTTTATAGGCGATGAAAGCTTGTGCTTCACAAAACGCGTAAGCTGCGTTCTTTTCTGGGTCCAGCGTATCGCGCACATCGTTGTACAGCTCGGGGACTGCATAGGGAGAATCCTTGTATAGCTCGTAGTTGAAGCAGATGAACCGCTTCATATCCTTCTTCGTAGTTACAGGTTTGATGGTTATTGCCATAGTGTGTTGTGCTTTTATGTATTCATTATGATAATAATGCGTAAAGTTAACAACTTTTCACGATAAAACATGAAAATGCTCCGATTTATTGCATGTTTATATAAAAAGAGGGTCTGGCTCGGGTGGGCAAAAGGGGATAAAAATATCACGCACCAGCAGAGTGCTCGCGCGTGATACCTTATAATATATGCAGCTTGTACCTTATGCGTCGATGTTGGCGTAGGTTGCGTTCTTCTCAATAAACTCGCGGCGTGGACCTACATCCTCACCCATGAGCATAGAGAATACATAGTCAGCTGCAGCAGCGTTCTCGATGGTTACCTGCTTGAGGAGTCGTGTCTCGGGATTCATGGTAGTTTCCCACAACTGCTCGGGGTTCATCTCACCAAGACCCTTATAGCGTTGGATGGTAATACCGCTTTCGCTGCCATTACCAAACTCGGCGATGAAGCGATCCTTGTCTGCGTCGTCATAGCAGTAACGCTTGTTCTTACCCTTGCTGCAGAGGTAGAGGGGTGGTGTAGCGATGAAGAGGTGTCCGTTCTCGATAAGTTCGGGCATGTAGCGGTAGAAGAGTGTCATCAGTAGGGTGTCGATGTGTGAGCCATCGACATCAGCATCGGTCATGATGATAATCTTATAGTAGCGCAATTTCTCATAGTTGGCCTCCTTGCTGTCTTCGGGGTTGAGACCGAAGCGTACACCTAATGCCTGGATGATATTGTTTACCTCCTCGTGCTCAAATGCTCTATGCCACATCACGCGCTCCACATTGAAGATCTTACCGCGAATGGGAAGAATAGCCTGTGTCAAGCGTGAGCGACCCTGCTTGGCTGATCCACCCGCCGAGTCTCCCTCGACGATGAAGAGTTCGCAGTTCATGGGGTCCTTGTCAGAGCAGTCGGCCAATTTACCGGGCAGTCCGCCACCGCTCATGGGATTCTTGCGCTGCACATTTTCGCGTGCCTTGCGGGCAGCGATACGCGCTTGTGCGGCCAGTACCACCTTGTCTACGATCATCTTTGCCTCTTTCGGGTGCTCCTCAAGGTAGTTTGCCAAAGTCTCTGCCACTGCCTGCTGTACGGCGCCAGCTACTTCAGAGTTACCGAGCTTTGTCTTGGTCTGACCTTCAAACTGAGGCTCGGCCACTTTGATAGAGATAACTGCGGTCAAGCCCTCGCGGAAGTCCTCACCCGCAATCTCTACCTTGGCTTTCTCCAACGCCTTGGTGTCTTCGGCGTACTTCTTAAGAGTACGGGTCAACGCGGTGCGGAAACCTGCGAGGTGTGTACCACCCTCGATGGTGTTGATGTTATTTACATATGAATGTATGTTCTCTGAATATGAGGTGTTGTACATGATGGCCACCTCGATGGGTACACCTTGCTTCTCAGTGTTGAGGTAGATGATGTCGTTGAAGAGATGCTCGCGTGATGAGTCTACGAAGCGAACAAATTCTCTCAATCCCTCATTAGAGTGGAAAGTTTCAGTGCGTACATTACCTTCCTCATCTTTGTCGCGCAAGTCGGTCAGTGTGATGGTGATGCCTGCGTTGAGGAATGCCAATTCGCGCATGCGGTTGGCCAATACATCGTAGCTGTACTCGTGTGCGGTGAATATACTGCGGTCGGGCCAGAACTGCTGGCGTGTACCTGTGCGATCAGCGTCGCCTACAGTCTTTACTGCGTAGAGAGGCTTACCGCATGAGTACTCCTGTTGGTATATCTTGCCGTCGCGGAACACCTGTGTTTTCATGTGGGTAGAAAGTGCATTTACGCACGATACACCTACACCGTGCAGACCGCCCGATACTTTATATGAGCCTTTGTCAAACTTACCTCCCGCGTGGAGCACTGTCATTACCACCTCGAGAGCTGAACGCTGCTCTTTCTCATGCCAATCTACGGGGATACCGCGACCGTTATCTTGTACAGTGATTGAGTTGTCCTCGTTGATGTATACCTCAATGTGGCTGCAATATCCAGCCAATGCCTCGTCGATAGAGTTGTCCACAACCTCATACACCAAGTGGTGCAGACCCTTGGCGCTGATGTCGCCGATGTACATCGCAGGGCGCTTGCGTACAGCTTCAAGACCTTCGAGTACCTGAATGTTTTCCGCCGAGTAATTGCTCGCCGCGTTTACTTTGCTTTCTTCGTTAATATCCATGATTTTCGTGTAGTTTTTCTATTTTGGGCATGCCCTCTCTCTGAGAGGGTCTAAAACTGAACAAAATTAGTGAAAATCAAATGAAACACCAAATTTATTCCGTTTTTTCTGCTCTTAAAATGCAGCGGTCGCTCTCTCTGTCTTTGCAGCAGGGATGATTGCTCCTGTAGTGTAGGCCTGGAGCTTATCTGAACACGATGTCGGTGATGACTTGTGCTCCGGCGTAGGCGTTGAGTCGGGCAGCGAGTTCGCGGCGTTGCATGTGGAGCTCTTGTCGGATAACGGGAGAGGTGAGCTGCACATAAAGTGTCTGATTGCGAATGGTGAGGTCTTTGGTGTAGCGTGCTATGACGGGACCCATCACATGTTCCCATCCATGTATGAGGCGGTGTTCATTGAGTGGCGATTCGAGACCTTGTTGGCGCAGGTATTGACGGATAAGGTCGCCGATGGATTCGGAATTGGTGCGGCGCATGTTAATCTAGGAGTTTGG
>JAFYMV010000222.1 GCA_017548225.1 Bacteroidaceae bacterium
CTCTTTTTTTAAGCAATAATACAGCTGTTTACCCGAGCTCCAGGATTGTCCCCTTAGATTAGGGGGACGAGCGAAGCGGAGGGGGTATTTTTTGAACAAATAATCATACCACCTCCCCCTCTACGAGGGTACTCCTCCTAAAGGAGGAGAATATAAAGGTGGGTAACATCTATATTATCTCCTTTTTTAACTCTTTTTAGTTAAGAACTTACAAAGATATTGCAAATATACAGATAAATTACAACATATTGGGAAAAAAAAACTACCTTTGCGGTACAATCAGGAAAAACTATAGTAAAAGATGAAGATGCCGAAGCCTACTGGTCCCAAGCCGCAGAGCGATGTGGTGCGCCACGCCCGTCTCACTTGTCTGGTGAGCGATGAGGAGATGCGCATCATTGATAGCTATTTGCGTAAGTATGGTATCGAAAATAAGAGCCGCTGGATGCGCGAGACATTGTTGGCCTTCATTCATCGTAATTTAGAGAACGACTATCCCACATTGTTCAACGAACATGATATGCGCCGATGAATACCGCTTCTTCTAATACCGATGATGTACGCTACATGAAGATGGCGCTCGACGAGGCTTCTCGTGCTTATGCCGAGGGAGAAGTGCCCGTAGGTGCTATTGTCGTGTGTAAGGGTAGAGTGGTGGCTCGTGCTCACAACCTTACCGAGATGCTGACCGATGTTACTGCCCATGCCGAGATGCAGGCCATCACGGCTGCCGCCAATCATCTTGGCGGGAAGTACTTGGCAGACTGCACATTGTATGTCACCGTTGAGCCTTGTATCATGTGTGCCGGTGCGTTGGGTTGGTCACAGTTGGGCAGATTGGTTTATGGTGCTCCTGATGATAAGCGTGGTTACCGCCGCTTTGCTCCACAAGCACTGCATCCCAAGACTGAGGTGGTGCAGGGGGTGATGGAGGCCGAGTGTGCCGAACTCATGAAACGCTTCTTTGCCGCAAAGCGATAAGTGCTTCCGAGGAATGTTAAATAGAATTTGATCAGATGAGAAACGCCTACTACAAATACAACGAGAAGACAAGGATGTATGTCCGTGTGTATCCCAATTTGCGCGCTCGTTTACTCACTTACTTGCGTAATGTACTGCTTTTTGTGTTGTTGGGCGTGTTAGGCTATTTTTTTACGCTGCTCATCTTGGGAACTCCTGAAAGCGCCGAAGACTTGCGTGCCGAGAATGCCCGACTGCAGGGACAATATGCAGTGTTGTCGCAGCGCATGGATGAGGCTATGGAGGTGATGGAGGACATACGCCAGCGTGATGATAACCTGTATCGTGTGATGTTTATGGCTGACCCCATCTCTGAAGATGTTCGTAACGCTAACTATGCTGCTACCAATCGCTACAAGGCTTATGAAGGCATGGACAATGCCGAACTGGTCATTGCTACCACGCAAAAGATGGATCAACTATCGCGCCAGTTGTACATACAGTCCCAGTCATTTGATGAGGTGGTTGCTTTCTACCGTAACCATGAGGATATGTTAAAGCATCTGCCTGCCATACAGCCTGTGGCCAATAAGGATCTCAAGCGTACGGCTTCGGGTTATGGATACCGTATACACCCGATTTATCAGACCCGTATATTCCATAAGGGTATGGACTTTGCCTGCGATATAGGTACTCCTATCTATGCAACAGCCGATGGTGTGGTCAAGAACGCCCGTTACGAGAAGGGTTACGGCTACATCATAACTCTGGATCATGGCTATGGCTATGAGACCCGCTATGCTCACCTGAAGAGTATGAATGTGAAGCGCGGTCAGCGTGTAGTGCGTGGTGAGACTATCGCTCTATCGGGCAATAGTGGCCGTTCTACAGGTCCGCACTTGCACTACGAGGTGCTACAGCGTGGACGCCATGTGAATCCTGCCCATTACTACTTTATGGATCTTGATTCCGACCAGTACGAAGAAATGATACGCGTGGCCGAGAATCATGGTAAGATACTTGACTAACCGCAGATAGAGATTATTGTTGGTAATATGAGTGATAGCAGCAATCTGAAACTATACTATAGCACCCGCGAGGTGGCGCAGCAACTACAGGTGCACGAACATACGCTTCGGTTTTGGGAAAAGGAGTTTCCTATGCTGAAGCCGGAGAAATCCTCTGGGGGCTCCCGTAAGTATACAAAGCAGGATGTGGAACTTGTGCGACTCATTCACCATCTTGTCAAGGAGCAGGGACTCACTATCAAGGCTGCACGCGAGCGCCTTAAGACCTGCAAGAAGCAAGTAGTAGACCACCAAGTTATTGTGGACAAACTCAAAGGGATACGAGCCGAGCTTATGGAGATAAAGTTAAAGCTCGATGAACTGCATTCTCATTAATTCTTTTTTCTAAACTTTTTCATCCATCTCACAAACCACACGAGGGTAATCAGTACTGCTGTGCCACCTATGGTGTAGGATAGTGTGTGGGGGAGTTTGAATCCCTCGGGTGCAATACAGATGTAAGTGATACTCACGCAGGTCATGAACAATGCCGGTATGAGGGTGATGATATAGGGCTTGCTCTTTTTTACCAAGTATACGGTAATGGCCCATAGTGTAAATACCGAGAGAGTTTGGTTGCACCAAGCGAAGTAACGCCAGATGATTTTGAAGCCATCAGCATCGGTCAAACTGTAGATGAGTGTACCTGCGGTAACGAGGAATAGGGGGATGCAGATGATAAGGCGCTTCTTGATGCTCTTCTGCTCCATGTGCAAGAAATCGGCGATGATGAGGCGTGCCGAACGCAGTGCCGTATCGCCACTTGTGATGGGTGCGGCCACAATACCGAGTATAGCTACAATGCCTCCGATAGTGCCGAGCCACTCTTTTGATATCAGTGTAGCCACCTTTGCACCGCTGTAGGGGATGCCTGTAGCAGCATCTACTGTGCCGTGCTCGCCAAAGAACCATGTGGCAGCAGCAGCCCATACGAGTGCTACGATACCTTCGGTAATCATGGCTCCATAGAAGATGGGGCGACAGTGCTTTTCGTTCTTCATGCATCGTGCCATGAGGGGCGACTGGGTGGCATGAAAGCCGCTGATAGCTCCGCAGGCAATGCTCACAAACATCATGGGGAAGATGGGTGAGGGGTCATACTTGGTACCCAATCCCTGCCAAATCTCAGGTAGTGCGGGCGACTTTACATATAGCATGATGAGTATGCCGAATGCCATGAATAGCAGGGCGATGGCAAATACGGGGTATATGCGTCCGATAATCTTGTCAATGGGGAGTAGTGTTGCCAATACATAGTAGAGGAAGATGGCTACAATCCAGAAGGTCGCATTCATCGCATCGGGAGTCATGCCAGCCAACAGTTCGGCTGGTCCTGATACGAATACGGCTCCCACGAGCACCATGAGCACGATGGAGAGTATGTTTATCACCGTTTTGGCGCTCATGCCCAAATATTTGCCTATCAGCTCGGGTAGGTTGGCACCATTGTTTCGTATAGATAGACACCCCGAGAAGAAATCGTGCACGGCACCGGCAAAGATGGTGCCGATAACTATCCATAGGTATGATGCCGTACCGAACTGCGCTCCCATGATAGCTCCGAAGATAGGACCAAGTCCGGCAATATTGAGGAACTGGATCATGAAAATCTTCCATGTGGGCATGGGCATATAGTCTACGCCGTCGTTCATGGTCACTGCAGGAGTGCTGCGTTTGGGGTCGGGACCGAACACACGGTTTACAAAGCCTCCGTATACGATATAGCCGATGATAAGCAGGGCAAGCGCCGCTGAGAATGTTACCATAATAGTGTAGTCTTATCTGTTGATATTTTCAAAAACGGGGGCAAAAGTACAAATAATTTAGGAATAAGCAGTACCTTTGTGCCATGAAATCAATCTACCGCCTGTTATTGGTGCTACTTATAGGTATATCGCTTCCGAGTGCGGGGCATGCCCAGTTTGTTGATGCTCCCAAGCGCGAGTATCGTGCCGTGTGGCTCACTACCATCAAGGGGTTGGATTGGCCCAAGGAGGAGCATCGTGGTAACGCTGCTGCCCAGCAGACTCACTTGCGTACCATACTTGATAGCTTGCAGGCTATCCATGTCAATACAGTGCTTTTGCAGACTCGCATACGCGGAGATGTCATCTATCCCTCTGCCATTGAGCCCTTTGCCCCTGTCTTTACTGGTCGTCATGGGATAGCGCCCGACTATGATCCATTGGCCTTTGCCATTGATGAGTGCCACAAGCGTGGCATGCAGCTCCATGCATGGCTTGTTACCATTCCTTTGGGCGATGTGCAGTATGTGCGTGGGCATGGCAAACGCTCCTTGCCCGTAAGCAAGCCCAAGCAGTGCACCCGATTCAAGGGAGCATGGTATATGGAGCCTTCTCATCCCGCTACTGCGGAGCATCTCGGTGCGTTGGTTGAGGAGATGGTTACTCAATACGACCTTGACGGTATACACTTCGACTATATCCGCTATCCTGAAGGGAATGCCACCTATCCCGATGCTGCACGCTATAATAAGGACCGTCGTGGTATGAGCAAGGCTGATTGGCGTCGTGCTAATGTTACTTGCCTCATGCGTACGCTGTATGGCAAGGTTAAGGCCCTTAAGCCTTGGGTGTGTGTCAGTGCGGCCACATTGGGTAAGCACGATGATGTAGCACGCTACAGCAGTTATGGATGGAATGCCTATCACACAGTGCACCAGGAGGCGCAGAAATGGTTGCGTGAGGGTATTGCTGATGCTCTCTTTCCTATGATTTACTATGCGGACAATCACTTTTATCCCTTTGTGGCCGATTGGGGCGAACATAGTTATGGACGCCATGTCGTAGCTGGCATGGGCACCTACCAACTTCATGAGGAGGAAAAGAACTGGCCGCTTGAGGAGGTCATGCGCCAGCTCCATGTGGTGCGTGCTCATCCCAAGGTGGCAGGTACAGCACAGTTTCGCTCACAGTTTGTTACGGCCAATGTTAAGGGAGTCTATGACCTACTCCAATATACCAATCCTTATCCGGCTCTTGTGCCTGCCATGTCTTGGCTTGGTGATACACCTCCGTCTGTACCTACGGGCTTGCATGTCGTGACGGACAAATATGCCACCACGCTGACTTGGGATTCTTGCGAAGGCGTTACCTATAACATATATAGTAGCGATACCTATCCCGTAGATATCACCAATCCTGCGAATCTATGCCAGGCATATAGTCGCGAGAGCAGTTATACTGAGTCTTGCCCCAGTCTTGCCCGTCCCTGCCATTATGCCATCACTGCCATTGATCGCTATGGCAATGAGAGCGCTCCCGTGCAGTGGCAAGATACAAAGAGTCTTGTAGTTATAAAAAGTCTTAAGAAGTAATGTGAATGAAAGAAATACAGCAGCTATTTGTTTGCAATAAATATTATAGCAGTGTGGGGCAAGACTTGCCCCACACTGCTATGTGTTGGTTGTCCGTTTTAGAAGAAGAAACGGATGATGTCGTTGAGGTTGGCGTAAATCATCAGGGCGAAGAGGAGTA
>JAFYMV010000223.1 GCA_017548225.1 Bacteroidaceae bacterium
CTGATTATTTGTGTAAACAACAGGGGAGTGAGATTGCATATTTTAATACAAGGATAAAATTTTATGTATCATTAAGATTTTCATCATAGTTATGACATTATTATTAAAGTTTTTTATCAAACATTCTGCATATTTTTGTATAATGGCCCATAAATGCCGATTTTAGCCTATTATATCATACATACTGCCTAAAAATATGAGTCAGTTACGATAATATGTTAAAGTATTTTATAGGTGCTTTTATAGGCTATACTATGATAGATTGTTGCTTTAGTTTACATTTGTATCATATTACCATGTTTAATGAATCAACAACTGTTTATAATTATAAATTGCAAATGTAATCAAAAGTGTTTACCTTTGTAACGCTGTTTGAAACACGAAAATTTAACAAAGATAAACCGATGAGAGAGCGTATTAAAGAAATCATTGAGCGTGAGGGAATGGGACAAAGTCAATTTGCCGACTTTATTGGAGTAAACCGCCCTACATTGTCGCACATCCTGGCTGGACGCAACAACCCGAGCATGGAGGTAGTGATGAAGATTCACCAGAAATTCCCCAAAATCAATATCCTGTGGCTTCTCGATGGCATCGGCTCCTATGGAGGCGATGCAGTGGCTGACGATACCGATAATGAAGCGCTCGAGAACAGCACACCCGCTACTGACTTGTCGCCTACATATACTCGCGACGAGCACGAGACTACTGCCGGTAATGGGCAACCATCATCGCGCTTTTATCAAGGTGATTTGTTCGCCGAGAATCCCATATTTACGGCCGAGAGCACGGGCGCTGCGAAAAATCGCAAGGAAATGCCACTTCAGACACCCCAAAAAGCACCTTATCTATCTGATACACAAATAGAATACGCAAAAAAATCTTTGCAACGAAAAATCGTGGAAATAAAAATCTTCTACGATGATGGTACCTACGAGACCTTCAAGCCCTAAAGTTCACCCTTAAACTCGATGGAGAGTTGCTCCCATGTGCTTGGACGGGCATTGTCGCTCTCCTCGTCGCGCGGGTTGGATACGGATAGACCTATCAGTCGTATGGGGCGCTCCTCGTAGTGCACATCGACGAGCAGCCGCTTGGCCAATGGCAAGATGGTCTTCATCTTGAGGAGCTCCTTGTCTTGGGTGATGCTGCGCGTGATCTGTGTAAAGTCGTGAAACTTGATCTTCAGGGTAAGCGTATTGCCTCTGAAATCCTTCTCGGCTAACCGTCGGATGAGCTCTTCAGCGGTGTGGTATAGCTCTACGATCACGGCGGACTTTGTGTATATGTCGTGCTCCAATGTGCGCTCACAACCAATTGACTTGCGCACTCGCACTGCCTCTACAGGACGCAAGTCGATGCCTCGAGCAAAGTCATAGTATAGCTGACCTACCTTGCCAAACTCGCGTGTCAACCCGTCGAGTGACCATTCGCGCAACTCTCTTCCATTATGTATACCCAGTGCATGCATACGCTTGGCCGTTACCTTGCCTACGCCCCAAAAGTCTTCGATAGGCAAGTGGGCAATGAACTCTAGTGCATGGTCGGGATGTATGGTACATAGCCCGTCGGGCTTGCGGTAATCCGAAGCAATCTTGGCCAGGAACTTATTATACGAGACACCTGCCGAAGCTACTAGGCCCAACTCATCGCGTATCTTCCGTTTTATCTCACGCGCAATGTCAATGGCCAATGCCATCCCTTTCTTGTTATCCGTAACATCGAGGAAAGCCTCGTCCAAAGCCAATGGCTCGATGATATCGGTATATTCGCGAAAAATCTCATGTATCTGGTCAGACACCTCTTTATATACCTCCATGCGTCCAGGCACGAATACCAATTCGGGACACAAGCGCATGGCCTTGAGCGATGCCATAGCAGAGCGCACACCATACTTGCGGGCTTCGTAGCTCGCCGCCGACACCACGCCACGCTCACCGGCATGGCCTACGGCAATAGGTCGCCCACGCAACTCGGGGTTGTCGCGCTGTTCTACCGATGCATAAAAAGCATCCATATCCACATGTATAATCTTACGCTCCGTCATAGTGCACATTCCGTTTGACAAAGATACTGCAAAATGAGAATAGACAACTATCTTTCCGATATAATTAAATAATATAGGTGTAAATAACAATCTCGGCTTAATGATTAATTTATTAAAATTTGCTACTTTTACAGTTGTTTAGAAAATTAGAAAACTTGAAGCACATGATAAAATCGCTCACATCGTTACGCATGGTCTTTGCACTCATGGTCTTTGTCTCACATTTTGAAATGGTGAACAATGTATTTGATGTACATTTGCTTACCGAGGGATTTGTGGGAGTAAGTTTTTTCTTTGTGTTGAGCGGATTCATCATCTCATATAGTTACGACGAGAGATTGTCTACAGGCAAGGTGAGCAAATATAATTTTTGGATCGCACGCATAGCTCGCATCTATCCCTTACACTGGATGATGCTATTGATTGCAGCAGCATTGGGTACTTGCACTTTATCCAATGGGTTGGGGTATTGGTTACGGCATTTTATACCGAACCTATTGCTATGTCAAGCCTATATACCTGAAGCTGGGTATTATTTTTCTTTTAATAGCCCTTCGTGGAGCCTATGTTGTGAGCAATTATTTTATTTCTGCTTTCCGTTCATGCTTCCTCTATTAAAGAAACCTAATCGACTAATTGGAGTGTATATCGGATGTGCAATAGCTCTTGTAATAGGCATGACATTGACTCCTGATAGTTGGAGTAACAGTGTGTGGTATATCAATCCTATAGCTCGATTCCCTGATTTCATATTGGGAATGTTGCTATATGTATGTTTTCGTCAAAGTTCATCCAAAAACTATAGTGTACAATGCGCCACCTGGATAGAATTGGCGGCAATTGCGCTTTTCATTGTTTTCTATGCAGCATCGAGCCATGTGCCTCTAGTATATCGCCATTCGTGCTACTATTGGATTCCTGTAGCTGGAATCATATATGTCTTTGCCATGCAGCGCGGATTTTTATCCAGATTGCTTTCGTGGCGTCCATTGGTATGGAGTGGAGAGATTAGTTTTGGTTTCTATCTTATTCATCACTTGTTGATACGCTTGTATGTAGAAGCGGAACGGAACTTTGCACTTACATTATCTCCGTATGCAGCCGTAACTATCATCTTCATTGCAACGATGGCCTTGAGCACTGTATCATTCTACTTCTTTGAGCAACCCATAAACAAATGGATAAAGCGATTACTGCTTAAAAAGAGCAAATGAATTGCATGCAATATAATACCGATTTATATTTGTTTTATAATCAGCATTATGTTTAATTTGATAATTAGAAAACCATAAGGGGAGTTGCTGAATGCTACTCCCCTTATGGAGAAATTATATAATTATGGGGATTGTATGCTTGAGTATACCTTATTATATATACCTATTATTATAGGATGTATTAGTCGATGTATTTGACCTTGTTCCAATCTCTGGGCTTGGCTGCAGGTGTTTCATCGGGATAACCGAAACCGACGCAGAGACAAAGCTCGTAGCCTTCGCTGAAACCGAGCTTCTCAATATAAGGTATACATTCGGCATTGTCGGTCAGGAAGCGTACGGGGCTACCAAGACAGATGGATCCAATGCCCATAGACCATGCTGAAAGCACCATATTCTCGGCAAGCAGGCCGCAATCGTAAGGAGAAAAGTCGTACGACTTGTCGCGAGCAATGAAAACCATTGTAGGAGCACCACGGAAGCAACCTTTGGCCATCTCGGGATTCATTGTGGGGTGTCCTTTGGCAATGGCCTCCTTCATGGCATCCAGGAGCTCGGGATTATCTACTACGCGCACCTCCCAAGACTGCTTGTTTTGTCCGTTGGGTGCGTTGATACCGCACTGAAGGATGATATCCATCTTATCGCGCTCTACCGGATGGGGCTGGTATTTGCGGATACTACGACGGCTCATGATGGTGTTAATCACCTGATTCTCTTGCTTATCGCTCATGGCAGCATTCTCTTGTTGTTTGCTATGGCAACTTGCCAACATGCAGCAAAGTACACCAAAGGCTATGATACTTTTCTTCATTTGTTTACCTATGTTTAATGCGTTTATTGGATTTTTGTTCACGGGGCAAAGATAATGTAACTTTGGCAGAGCGCAAAATAAAAGCGTTGAGTATTTGGGCAATAGATATCTTTTTATTAACTTCGCGGAATATAATCAAACGATTTCCCTATGAGCCATACAACCCCAAAAACATCTATTTTGCTGATCTATACGGGCGGAACAATTGGTATGATGAAGAATCCTGTAACGGGCGCTTTGGAAAACTTCAACTTTGACCAATTGCTTGAGTATGTGCCTGAAATCAAGGGATTCAACCTTGACCTCTACTCTATCGCTTTTGAGCCTCCAATAGATTCGTCGGACATCTCTCCCGAATCGTGGAGCCAATTGGTAAGTATCATCTATTCGAACTATGAACAATACGATGGTTTTGTGATATTGCATGGTACGGATACGATGGCTTTCACGGCATCGGCTTTGAGTTTTATGCTCGAGGGATTGATGAAGCCCGTGATACTCACTGGTAGCCAGCTCCCTATAGGTGCATTGCGTACCGACGGTAAGGAGAACTTGCTGACCGCCATAGAGATAGCTGCTGCAAAGAATGAAGATGGTACGCCTATCGTGCCTGAAGTGTGTATATTTTTCCACGAGAAACTGATGCGCGGAAATCGCGCTACGAAGGTGAGCGCAGACAATTTTGATGCTTTTGAGTCGAACAATTATCCACTTCTTGCACACTCGGGAATTGAGCTGCAGTTCTACAAAAACAACATCATGCCCTATCGCTCCGATGCGGTGCTGACACCTCACTACGAGATGGATGCCCACATAATCATCTTCTCGCTATTCCCCGGCATGCAACCCGATATCGTGAAGAAGATTATGCGCGACAAGAAGTTGCGTGGTGTGATATTCAGAACTTTCGGAAGTGGCAATGCTCCACAGGAAAAATGGCTGGTAGATGCACTGACACGAGCTACGCGCTCGGGCAAGACGATAGTGAACATCACGCAGTGCAGTACGGGTAGCGTGAAGATGAATCTCTACGAGACTGGCCTCCAGTTGCTCGAGTCGGGCATCATTAGCGGACATGACTCAACCGTAGAGGCGGCACTGACCAAGTTGATGTTCCTCTTGGGAAAGGGGCTCACCCCCGAAGATATAAACCGCTACATGAATCTCTCCATTGCGGGTGAGATTACAGTATAGCATACTCCCCTACTCTTTTTTGTCGTTTTATAATTATCGGATTATCTGATTTCGGTACAACTTTTTGGGCGATTGATGGTTTTATGATGAGATTATCAATTACCCTATGGCTTTTATCGACTATTATAAGGTATTAGGCCTCGACCGAAACGCTACACAGGCCGACATACGCAAGGCGTACCGCAAACTTGCCAAGCAGTATCACCCCGATGTAAACAAGAATGGCCCGCAGGCTCAAGAGCGTTTTCAAGAGATCAACGAGGCCAACGAGGTGCTTGGCGACCCCGAGAAACGCAAGAAATATGACGAGTATGGCGAACATTGGGCTCATGCCGATGAGTATGAGGCTCAACGCCGTCAATATGAGCAACAGTACGGACAATCACAACAGGGCGCTTATGGCAACTTTGGCGGATTCGGCGGTTTTGACTTTGGTGGTTTCGGTGATTTCACCCGCTCTGAAGGCAATACGGGAGGTTTCAGCGATTTCTTCGAGCAATTGTTTGGTGGAGCTAGAAGACGACAGGCGCACCAGCCCGCGCACGGGCAAGACTATGAGGCCGAACTACATCTCACCTTGCGAGATGCCGCTACCACGCACAAGCAGATACTCAATGTAGGCAACAAGAGCATCCGGGTCACCATCCCTGCCGGTGTGGCCGACGGGCAACGCCTCAAGCTACGCGGACATGGAGGTGAAGCCCCGCAAGGAGGTACTCGTGGCGACCTTTACATCACCTTCCGCATAGCTGCCGACCCCACTTTCATGCGCCAGGGCGATGATCTCCATACCGAACATCCCCTACCCCTCACCACCGCCGTATTGGGTGGCGAGATCACTCTTACCACGCTCATGGCAGAGACGCTACGACTGAAAGTAAATGCCGGTACCCAGCCGGGTGGCAAGCTGCGTCTCAAGGGCAAAGGATTCCCCCGATACAAAAAAGAGGGCGAGCGTGGCGACCTGATCGTGACATTCAATGTATCTATCCCCACCACCCTCACCACCGAACAAAGGGAACTTTTCCTTTGTTTGCAGCAATTATCCCTATAGCGTATTTTATCATAGGGAATATTCCCCTATTTGCGATGCAATATAAGGAAAAATAATTACATTTGCAGTGCCGAAGACATTTCGGCACGATTTGTATAATAATAACACAAAATAACACAGACATGAAACTCCCCAACGGATTTAAACTCTTCAAGAACGCATACAATGCTACAAAGCATCAGATATGGGTCTCGGTATTTTTATTGGTGATAGTCACCATTATCTTCGCTATCCTCATGTGGATAGCCGAACATACGGCCGATAGCGACTACTCATTTTGGGATGCATTGGTGTGGACCTTCGTTAAGTATATAGAAGACCCTGCCGAAATTGCCGCTTCTGCCCCATTAACCATCTTCGGTAAGTTTGTAGGTACACTGGTGGGTGTGCTTGGTATTGCTATTTTTGCGGTGCCTGCCGGTCTTATCGGCTCGGGATTGCTCGAGGCTATAGATGAAGAGAAGAAGGAAGAAAGTGTTCGAAAGAATGGTATCTCGCTCCACAAGCGTTTTCGTCGCACCGCCCAATCGGCTTCGTGGTTTTATAATGAAAAGGGATTGAAGGTAACCTATAAATTTGTCCCGCGCTACCGTTCGTTGGCACAGATACAGGTAAAGACCGGACTCACTGAAAATGAGATTATTGAGGCGGTAAACAACTGCCCCGACATGCGTTTGATGAATATGGCCACCACGCAACGCAATGAAGATATGCCGCAAGATAGATTGGTAGTGGCCCATTTCCCCCTCAACAATGAGTATGGCTGCTTCCTCGACCGTAAATCTGATGTCACCATCGTTGCCCCTGTGGCAGTAACGGAGCTCGGCACTGGTAGCTTCGCATTCAGTTTGGCGGCTATGGGCGGCTTCAACTATGTGAGCAAGGAGCTTACCCCCAACCCCGATGACCCCTTTGGATTCTACTCTATGCAGAAGTCAAAGTTGGCCCTGATTGGCGATTATGACATGAAGGAAGATGTAGAGTCTCAAGCCCTGCACTTCATGGACGACCTGAAGAAACTCAAGAAATATAGCGAAGACAATGGCAGAAAGCACTGGTTTGTCTTCATTATGGGCACCGCCAAGTCGACTGAATGCCAAGTACATTTCTGGCGATTGGCCACCAACAAAGACAAGTCACTATCGTGCCAAGTGATAGGTGGAAACGAATATGGCAGTACCGTATTACCCGAAGATGAAGAGATTTTGCAACGCATCTACAGTACCTCTAAAGCCGCTTTGGAAGCGCGTGAGGTGATTGTTAAAGACAAGTCGCAGCCCATACAGGTATGCCTTGACAACAATGATATCCTCAAGAGTGTAGGCCCGTCAAATATCATGTGTCGCATGGGTGGCGGACGCGATTGCAATGCATTGACCATACGCATCGGATACGAGATCCTCGTACGCCACAGCAGCCATCTGCTCATTGTCAAGGACATTGCCGATGCCATAAAGAAAGAGGTAGAGCCCACGCGTGCAATTCCCGAAGAGGCAAAGAAATGCTTTATGAGCGAGGGCGATGGCTATGCCGACGACTTTGGTCAGATGACAATATTCGAGCAAGATCCCGACAAGCTCAAGGAAATGATCAAGGATAAGAAGGCGCTGGCAAGACGCAATTTCGAAGCCTTCGACCTTGACGGCAATGTAGAAGAGCCCAAAAAGAAGCGATAAACTTCCCCTCCTCATTTTATACGCAAACATTTGTAATATAGGCTGTTCCGAGCGATAATTCGGGGCAGCCTTTTTTATGTGCGAAAAAAAGTTGGGCGTTTTATTGAAATTTTTTCCTTTTGTTTCTATATTATGTATGTTTTTTACACAAAATGCATAACTAATGGAGAGCAAGACAACACAAAAAACGACCAAGACCACGAAGACGACCAAGAAGGCCACTACAGTGCCCACCCTGCTTGAAGCCATCGAGCAGATAGTGCAGCTATCCGAAGACTCCAAGATGAGCGACGACTTTCTACGCAAGGCAAAGCCACTATCCTCCTTTCTCGCCAAGAGCTACGGCATCACCGAGCGCCAAGCTATCCTTTTCTGCATATGCATGGAACATGGGCCACGCCGTGTCGACTACACCGACCTGGCGCGCCACCTCGACTTGAGCCATATCCGAGTATTGAGCTTTGCTTCAGATATCGATGCGCTGGTACATCGCCGTTTGCTGCGCTACCGAGATGCTCACGACGAAGACTCTTTCGATGTAAACCAACCCGTCATCACTGCGCTCAAGCACAACAAGGCATACGAGCAGCCCAAGCGTACGGGACTCGACTGTGCCGAACTGCTCGACTATATCGGCCAACTGTTTGACGAACTGGGCAACGACACCATTACCCCAAAGGACCTGATCGGCGAGGTGCACGAACTGCTGGCCGACAATCCACAGGTAGGACTCGTACAACGACTTACCGAACTGAAGATCAACGATGACGATGCCCTGCTGATGCTCCTCCTCTTCTGCCATCTGCTCATCAACAAAGATGATGACGATATCCGCTTCGGCCAGATGGAGGAGCTGTTCGAGGACAAGAGCGATTATAACCGCACCAAAGTAGAGCTGCGCAAAGGCGAGCATTGCCTAATGCGTCGCAAGCTGATAGAGCACCGCAACGCCAACGGCATTGCCGATACCACCCGCTACAACCTTACCAATGAAGCCAAGCGTACCCTGCTTGCCGAGATGAAGGTGTTTGACGGGGAAGAAAAGTTCTCTGACCTACTCTCACATCACACGCTCACGCCCAAGACCCTCTTCTACCCCGAGAAGATAACCCAGCAGGTGGGCGAACTAGGTACCTTCTTTGCTCCCGACGAGTATGCCCGCATCAAGGGACGCATGCAGCAGCGCGGTTTTCGTCAAGGCTTCGCTTGCCTCTTCTATGGCGGTCCTGGCACAGGCAAGACCGAGACGGTATACCAGCTGGCCCGACAGACAGGGCGCGACATCATGGTAGTCGATGTTCCCCAGATAAAGAGCAAGTGGGTAGGCGACTCCGAGAAGAATGTAAAGGCGCTCTTTGACCGCTACCGCGATATGGTGAAGCGCGCTACCGTAGCCCCTATCCTACTCTTCAACGAGGCCGATGCCATCATCAGCATCCGCAAGAGCGGAGCCAGCAATGCCGTTGACAAGATGGAGAACACCCTACAAAATATCATCCTGCAAGAGATGGAGAGCCTCGACGGTATCATGATTGCTACCACCAACCTCGAGGACAATCTTGACACCGCCTTCGAGCGTCGCTTCCTCTACAAGATACGCTTTGATAAGCCCGATGCCGTCGTGCGTAGTAAGATATGGCAACAAATGATTCCCGAGCTATCTGCCACCGATGCTACCACATTGGGTGAATGCTATGAGTTTAGCGGCGGACAGATTGAGAACATTGCCCGCAAGCACGCCATCCATTCCGTACTGTATGGCGACTCCCTCAATACCTTGTCTCAATTGCAAGAATATTGCGCATCAGAACGCCTCAATGTGCAAACTCAACGACGCAAGGTTGGATTCTAAAAATGGAGCAATCATCCGACGATAATAGTTAAAAAATCATAAAAATTCATTATTTATCTTTAACCTCAACCATTTTCGGCCGTTTTTTGCCGGTTTTGGGTCATTTATGTACAAAAAAGTACCCTATATATAGAAGGGGTTACTTTCCAAGAGCAAGTAATAGGAGGAATTTCATTAGCAAGACATGCCATATCCTCGCAAAAAACGGATTTTATAAACCACATAAATAAATACAACTGATGAGACAACTTAAGATTTCAAAGAGCATTACCACCCGCGACAACACGCTTGACCGCTACCTGCAAGAGATTAGTCGCGAGTCCATGATCACCATTGAAGAAGAAGTGCTGCTTGCCCAGCGCATCCGTCAGGGCGACCGCAGAGCGCTCAATAAGCTAACGAGTGCCAACTTGCGCTTCGTGGTGTCAGTAGCTAAGCAATACCAAAATCAGGGGTTGAGTCTCTCTGACCTCATCAACGAGGGCAATATAGGACTCATCAAAGCCGCCGAGAAGTTCGACGAGACACGCGGCTTCAAGTTCATCAGTTATGCCGTATGGTGGATACGCCAATCCATCCTGCAAGCCATTGCCGAGCAGTCGCGTAGCATACGCCTCCCGCTCAATCAGGTAGGTCTGATCAATAAGATCAGCAAGGAGATTGCCCGTTTCGAGCAAGAGCACGAGCGTCGTCCATCTGCCGAAGAGTTGTCCGACATACTGGATATCCCCGTCGACAAGATTGAAGACACACTGCAGCAATCGGGTCGTCAGATTTCAGTAGACGCCCCCTTTGTTGAGGGTGAGGAGAACAGCCTACTCGATGTGCTCACCAACGACGACGCACCCCGCACCGACCACTCGCTCATGGACGAGTCGCTCTCTACCGAGATATCGCGCTCGCTCTCTACGCTCAACGATCGTGAGCGCGACATATTGCAGATGTTCTTCGGTATCGGATGTCACGAGATGACGCTTGAGGAGATAGCCGAACATTTTGGTCTCACTCGCGAGCGTGTGCGCCAAATCAAGGAGAAGGCCTTACGCCACATGCGCCACTCCTACCGCAGCAACCTACTCAAATCCTACTTGTAGTGATTGTTTAGGTTGCGCGCACGAGGAAAAAACAAAAAGTTTCCTTACATTTGCGGTAGGTAAATCTGCCTTAAAAAGACTTTAAACATCCATACTAAGATAAAAAGCAATATGAAACAAGTAAAGATTACCATCGAAGGAACGATACAGATTTGTGAATATGCATCTACAAGAGACGCGTTCTACGACACCTTCTACATGACACTGGGTTGGCACACCGTAGACGCGCTATATGTGAATGACAATGAGAATGATAACCTCATCAAGAAGAAGGGAAAGTATGTCAAAGTGGGCGATTATTTCCACGACCTCTTTTCCGAAGAGGGCTGCCATCCGCTACCTGTAGAGGTACACTTGAGAGAGACACATGGAGGCGACCGCTTCAGCTATACCATAGAGTTGCAAGACGATGAGGAGTTTGACATAAAGAAGGTGCAGTTGGTCAAGTCCGACTACGAGATTGAGTGCTGCCCCTACTTCATCCTGGCCCACCACATCCTTTACGATGGTAAGGAAATCGTAGTAAACGAGGAGGATGAGTATCTCACCTGTGGTATCGACGGCCGATATTGCAGTGAGTATACAATCGACTATTTTGTAAACGATTAACCCCCTTATACACCATGCTTCCCATAATGACTGTCGATGACCTATACCGACGCCTTCCCTACACCCTAAGAGAGATTCTGCACAACAAGTACCCCGAGTTGTTAGAGATTGCCGAGTCAGGGTGTGCTGTGATGGAGATAATGCAAAACGCTCTTATCGAGTTGTTGCCCCTGTCAAAGGGTCTGCTACCTTACGACACCGAGCAACTCCACAAGGCCAAAGCGCAAGCAGCCTATCGGGGTTACATCTACGAATATTCGCTATTCAAGTTTATCGACGCCGTCTACTCCACCCTTCACGCACAATGCACCGAATTGGCAGAAGCACTCAATTCGTGCGAATCGCAGGAAGAGAAGAATGCTTTAGACAAGGTGAGAGAAACCTTGAATGCCCTGTACCATATCCTGCCGAACAGTGATGATCTACTCTCCTTACGGGATGAAGGTTTGCAAAGACTATATACCCTGAAGGAGTTTATGGGCAATCGGTTTGACTTTCCCGTCATATCCGTCTACAAGGAAAATGGCACTCTACGCGGTACCTGGAGTTTCCTTGACATTATGGGCACCATCGACAAGGAAGCGGCTTCGCACAAAGACCTGTTGACCGACCTCCACCATGCCCCTATCCCCAGTAGCCCTACTATAGGAAAAGTAGTAGACGACGAAAAGATGGTGCGTATCTACTGATATCTGCCCCTTACTCCCCCGATTTCTTGGCATTTCGGGGGAGTTTTGTTTACTTTGGGATAGATAGGAATGAGTCCGATAGCCAGAGGAGGGGATTGTTGATTAACTGAAAGCTATACTGCAAATATCTCTTAAATCTAATCACTTTTTTTGCCTACAACTTGATGTTTCTCTGAATGTTTACTATATTAGCACCGCAAAAATAAATATATGCACTATGGAACGAGTTACCCTACTACCCCCGACCGCATTGAGCGACGGATGGATTGATGCACGATATCTGCCCGAGGGGAAGGATAAATACTATATACGCAACCGACAGGTAACACCTCCTGTAGGTGGGTGGAGACATCTGCGGAGCAATGAGATAGAACGACTGGTGATGAACAACAACACGGCTTCGTCGTGGGATACGGTGTGGGTAACTGACGACTTTGATCCGAGCATGGTGAAGGATAACAAATTCTACGGCACCGTGCGCATGGGACGCATTAGCAACGGAGCGCTGCAATACCATGACTTGAGGTTGCCCGTAGGCATCACCAACTCGAGCATACACTCATGCGACATCGGTGATGACTGCGCCATACACGATGTGCACTACATGTCGCACTACATCATCGGCAGCCACACCATGCTCTTCAACATACAAGAGATGGCGTGTACCGACCATGCCAAGTTTGGCAACGGCATCGTCAAGGATGGCGAGCCAGAGGCGGTGCGCGTACGCATAGAGGTCATGAACGAGACGGGAGCACGCTCGGTAATGCCCTTCGATGGGATGATACCCGCCGATGCGTTCCTATGGGCCAAGTATGTAGATGACAAGGCATTGCAGGAGCGGTTGGCAGACATCACACAACGCACCGTAGACCACCATCGCGGATACTATGGGGTGATAGGCGAGCGTTGCGTCATCAAGAACTCGTCAATTATCAAGGATGTTAAGATTGGCACCGACTGCTACATCAAGGGGGCATCGAAACTAAAAAACATTACCATCAACTCATCGGATGAGGAGCCTTCGCAGATAGGCGAGAATGTGATCCTCGTCAATGGTATCGTAGGATACGGATGTCGCATTTTCTACTCGTGCACGGCGGTGAAATTTATTCTTGGCAACAACTCTAACCTCAAATATGGTGCGCGACTCATCAACTCCATCATGGGTGACAATAGCACGATATCGTGCTGTGAGGTACTGAACAACCTTATCTTCCCCGGACATGAGCAGCATCACAACAACTCGTTCCTCATCGCTTCGGTTATCATGGGACAGAGCAACATGGCGGCAGGCGCTACCATAGGCAGCAACCACAATAGTCGCACCAACGACGGCGAGCTGGTAGCGGGACGCGGATTCTGGCCGGGATTGTGCTCATCGGTGAAGCACTCGAGCCGCTTCGCATCGTTTGCCCTCTTGGCCAAAGGAGACTACCCCGCCGAGATGAACATCTCCCTACCCTTCGCACTCGTGAGCAACAATGTGGCAGACAACAGACTCGAGGTGATGCCTGCCTACTGGTGGATGTACAATATGTACGCTCTGGCACGCAACACATGGAAATATCGTACACGAGACAAGCGCATCACACGCATACAAAACATTGAATTTGACACCTTTGCACCCGACACCATGCAGGAGGTGATGCATGCACGCCAGCTCTTGGAACTGTGGACAGGAAAGGCTTATCTGAACAAAAACGATAACGCTGACAATAACCCAAACGGAGATATCCTGAAAGATAATTCTCAATTTTCAATTCTCAATTTTCAATTAACCGGTCGTCGATTGTTACAGGGCGACCGTAAGGTGGTAGATAAGCTTACCGTTCTGGGCGAAGGGATGGAGAATAGCCATCGGCCGGTACACATACTCAAGGTGTATGATGCCTACCATGCCTATGGCGACATGCTCATACACTATGCCATGAGCAATGTGATGGACTACCTCGACCACCGCACTCCCCAGTGGGAGCAGCTCTCACAAATGGCCGGCAAGAAGCCTTGTGAGGCGTGGATAAATCTCGGCGGACAACTGGTAAAGGCTGCCGACTTGAACGCTCTGCGAAGCGACATCTGCAACGGCACGCTCGACTCATGGGACGACATACACCGCCGCTACAATGAGCTATGGGGGCAATACGCTACAGATAAGCTATGCCATGCGCTACAGGCATTACACATGGCGCTCGATACCGATGCCATAACGACCGACCTATGGCTACAGGCACTGGCACACGAGGAGCGCATACAGCGCCGCATCAGCGAGCAGGTTTACCTATCGCGCAAGAAGGATCATGACAACGCCTTCCGCACATCGACCTGCCGCAATGCCGAAGAGTCTATGGCGGTATATGGCACACCCGAAGAGAATAGCTTCGTCAACCAGGTGCGCGATGAGATGTTTGCCAACATCAAACGGATAGAGGGATTGAGAAATTTGCTTTGAACAATGCCATCGGAAAAGCGAACTAAAAGTTGCGACATTGGCAAATAGCCTATATCTTTGCATACTTAACAAATAAGTAAAAATAGTGAAACAATGAAAATATCACTCGTACAAATGAATCTCGCATGGTGTGACACCGCAGATAACTTGCGCCATGCCGAACAACTGATAACTGGCACTCCGGGTGCCGATGTGTATGTATTGCCCGAGATGTTTACCACCGGCTTCTGCATGGAGCCCCAGCGCATTGCCGAACCTATGGAGGGCCCTGCTCTACAATGGATGCGCCACATGGCGGCTACGATGGATGCTGCTATCGTGGGTAGCGTGGCGACGGTGGCGGCCGAAGGGGGATACAAGAATCGCATGTATTTCGTGGAGCCCGACGGCAAGGTGACACACTATGACAAGCGCCACCTCTTCAGCTACTCGGGCGAGGACAAGCACTACGAAGCGGGCAAGGAGCGCGTCATCGTGGAGTTTCGCGGAGTGAGATTCTTTATGCAGGTATGCTACGACTTGCGTTTCCCTGTGTTCGGACGCAACTGCGACGACTACGATGTGGCACTCTATGTGGCCAACTGGCCCGACAAGCGCCGCATGGCATGGGATATCTTGCTGCGTGCGCGTGCCATAGAGAATCAGGCGGTGGTCATCGGAGTAAACCGTGTAGGCACCGACCCCATGTGCAACTACGACGGAGGTACGGCGGCTATCGACTTCTTCGGCTTTGTGGCAGCAGCCTGCGAGGACAACACCGAGCAGGTGGTGAGCTATGAGGTGAAGATGGATGAGCTAAAGCACTATCGCGATAAGTTCCCCTCACTAGTAGACTCGGATGACTTCCGTCTCGTGAGCGAGGAGTGAGCAAGTAGGAACTGAAACGGACAAAACAAGACTATGACAATAGCATTTATCGGAACTGGAAATATGGGAGGGGCTATCGTGCGCGGGCTGATAAAGTCGGGTACCTGCCTACCCGAGGAAATCATATGTACGGCCAAGACACAGGCTACTCTGGACAAGATACGCGGGTATAACGCGTGTATCCGCACCACTACAAACAATAGCGAGGCAGTGGCCGAAGCTGACATCGTGGTGCTGGCCGTGAAGCCCTGGCTCATCAATCAAGTGATGGAGGAGATACACCCCAAGCTCAAACTTAACAAGCAGATAATCGTATCAGTAGCCGCCGGAGTCACTTTAAAGGATTTGGCAGAGATGGCGGGCAACGACTCGACATTCTTCCGCGTGATTCCCAACACGGCCGTAGAAGCATTGTGTGGCGTAACATTCATCGCGCATCAGGGAGCCTCGCAGGAGCAGGTAGACGAGGTGCAACGCTTGTTTGCGACATTGGGCTATGCGCTTGTCGTGGACGAGAAACTGATACCGGCAGGTACGGCACTAGCCTCGTGCGGCATCGCCTTTGCCATGCGCTACATACGCGCAGCTATGGCGGGTGGCGTGGAACTGGGATTCCGTCCCGAAGAGGCTGCACGCATCGTGGAGCATACGGTGAAGGGAGCGGCAACCCTACTGCTCGAGAGTTGCGAGCATCCTGAAGTGGCCATAGACAGGGTTACGACCGCTGGGGGCATCACGATCAAGGGCCTAAACGCAATGGAAGAAAGCGGCTTTACGACGGCAGTGATTGACGGATTGAAAGCAAGCATGGTATGAAACGCATAGCAGTAAAGGTAGGTAGCAATGTGCTGACCCGTCAAGACGGAACGCTGGACATCACACGCATGTCGGCTATCGTAGATCAGGTAGCCGAGCTACACAAGCGGGGCATACAGGTGATCTTGGTGTCGTCGGGTGCGGTGGCATCAGGACGCAGTGAGATTACCCCCTCACACACGCTCGATGAGGTATCGTCGCGCCAACTATACTCGGCCATAGGACAGGCAAAGCTAATGGGTAAGTACTATACGCTATTCCGTGAGCATGGCATCACCTGCGGACAGGTGCTAACGACCAAGGAGGGACTTGACAAGGAGGACCATTACCTCAACCAGCAACGATGCATGGAGGTGATGCTCGTCGAAGGGGTGATACCCATCGTGAATGAAAACGATACGCTATCAATTACCGAGCTGATGTTTACCGATAACGATGAGCTCTCGGGGCTTATGGCGCAGATGATGCAGGTAGACCAACTCGTCATCCTGAGCAATATAGACGGTATATATGACGGCAACCCTGCCGACCCGAAGAGTAGCGTGATACGCACAGTTAAGGCAACAGACAGTATGGAGCAGTATATACAAACCGAGAAATCGTCGCTCGGACGAGGAGGTATGCTCACCAAGTGCCACATAGCCCGTAAGGTGGCTGCTGAAGGTACCCCCGTAGTCATTGCCAATGGAAAGAGTGAGGATATACTGCTACACCTCATTGACCAACCGGAAGAAACCATTTGTACCCGATTTATATGAATACGAACGAACTTATCATAAAAGCTGGCGAGGCTACCGCTGCCCTGTCGGCACTCTCTGATACGGAGATCAATGCCCTACTTACCGATACAGCGGCGGCCTTGCGCACGCACTATGCCGATATCCTCATGGCTAACCGTCTCGACCTAGAGCGCATGGAGCCGTCAAATCCGAAGTATGACCGCTTGCTCTTGACGGAGGAACGCATCGGTGCTATCGCCGCCGACATGGAACATGTGGCTACCCTGCCCTCGCCTCTGGGCATCACTTATAGCAGCACCGAGCGACCCAATGGGATGACTATACGCAAGGTGAGCGTGCCCTTCGGAGTCATCGGCATCATCTATGAGGCACGCCCTAATGTAACAGCCGATGTTTTTGCTCTCTGCTTCAAGAGTTGCAATGTGTGTCTGCTCAAAGGCGGATCGGATGCCGAATGTACTAATCGCAAGATCGTAGAGATCATACATAGCGTACTCAAAGCAAAGGGTATCGACACGGCGGTATGCACCCTACTACCCGCAGATCGTGAAGCTACGGCATGCCTGCTCGGTGCGGTGGGCAAGGTGGACCTCATCATCCCTCGCGGGAGCAGTGCGCTCATCAACTATGTACGCGACAATGCCCGCGTGCCGGTCATCGAAACAGGAGCTGGCATATGCCACACCTACTTCGATGCATTGGGCGACCTGACTAAAGGTACGGCTATAGTGGAAAATGCCAAGACGCGAAGAGTGAGCGTATGCAATGCGCTCGACTGTCTCGTGATGCATCGTAGCCGACTGGCTGACCTGCCTGCACTATGTGCGCCATTGGCAGAAAAGAATGTAATCATCTATGCTGACCAAGAGGCTTATACGGCACTCTACGGACACTACCCCGCTCACTTGCTGCAAGAGGCTACGGAAGAGCATTTCGGCACCGAGTTTCTTGACTACAAGATGAGCATCCGCACCGTTGACTCCATTGATCAGGCACTACGCCACATCGCACAATACAGCTCGCGCCATAGTGAGTGTATCGTGAGTGAGGACGAAGCGGCTATCCGCCGTTTCCAGCGTACGGTAGACGCAGCTTGTGTATATGCCAATGTGTCTACGGCCTTTACTGATGGGGCACAATTCGGCTTCGGTGCCGAGATTGGCATATCGACCCAAAAGTTGCACGCACGCGGACCGATGGCTCTGCCCGAGCTCACGACCTATAAATATATTATAGAGGGCGACGGACAGGTGAGAAAATAGCTTTCTAACCGCAACAAACAAGAAAATAGCTCGCAAAGTTGCGAGCTATTTTTGTTTATATTTATTTTTCCTTGACCATCATCATGCATTGCTTGCAATCGAAGGTGAGGGCAAATCGCTTACCGTCGACAGAGACCAGCGTATAGGGCTCACGGTAGGGAGACTGTTTGCCTCCACGCTGGGGACACCAACCCATAGCATAGCGCAGGCAATGGCGACAAAACATCAGGGTGGCTCCACGCGGAGATTCCAACTCATAGGCGGGAGCAATCTTCTCTGCTCCACAAGAGCGGTAGAAGTCGGCGGCACGGCGATTGGCAATATTGGCAAGATAGGTGAGTCCGCCCTTATTGTCCGCCACGAAGGGCGACTTTGCATCGCGGGTGGGAACAGCTCGCTTGCTTGACAAGAGCGTGGTCGAAGAGGCTCTGCGCATCCGCTCATATGCCTCTACGGCTACACGACGCATATCGGCCACTACAGAGGAGGGGATAAACCAGTTTTCTGTAAGGTCTACCTCTACCCTATTGGCTATGAGAATAGTACCGCCAAGTTTGGTAAGCTGCGCTTCGATACCTATTCGTTGTTCGGTGCGGGCAAGCTCCTTTTCGCGGGTGAAGTTGACCGTAGTGCAACCTCCCTGCTCGTCGGTCAGAGTGAGCGAGAAGCCGAAGGGGATATCGCACAAGTATATATCGACAGGTATGCGGCGCTCGGCAGAAGGACGCGAGAGCAGGCGCTCGAACTCCTGGTCATAATTGCGGAATAGTGGGGTGCGAGCACGCAAGGTACGGGGCATATCCTTCGGATAAAGTCGGGTACCCTCTACCCTATTGACACGGAAGCCTTGAAGCTGGCCCTGGTCATCGATGTAGCAGAGTCCATCACCATTGTGGAAGGCTTGGGTGGATGATACGGCAATGTAGCCGCGACCAACCTCCTTGACATGTCCGACGGGCTCGCCTACGGCTTTGGGCGTGGCAAAGGAGTAGACCTCTGAACGCTTTCCGGTGATGAAATAATCGGTAAAGCCACGATTGAAACTCTTGTCGAGTTGCGGAGTAAAGGTATAGGTGCTGACCCCTTGCGACGAACGCGTATACTCGGGACGGCGAGCAAGGATGGCATCAATGGCCTGGCGATAGCATGCGGTGACATTCTTGACATACGACACATCCTTGAGGCGTCCCTCAATCTTAAACGAACGCACTCCGGCATCCATCATCGCCTCGAGGTGGGCACTACGATTCATGTCCTTCAATGAGAGAAGGTGGCGGTTTCGCTCTATGATACGCCCATCAGCATCAACAAGGTCGAAGGGGAGGCGGCAAAATTGTGCACACTCGCCACGATTGGCGCTACGGCCAAAACAGGCTTGTGAGGCATAGCACTGTCCGCTATAACTCACGCAGAGCGCTCCATGCACGAAGGTTTCGAGTGGTACGGGACAGGCACGGTGTATAGCGCTAATCTCATCGAGCGATAGCTCACGGGCCAATACGACTTGCGAAAAGCCGTTCTCATAGAGGAACTTTACCTTCTCGGGAGTACGGTTGTCAGTTTGCGTGCTGGCATGTAACTCTATAGGGGGCAAGTTCATCGTGAGCAATGCCATATCTTGCACTATGAGTGCATCGATACCTATGCGGTAGAGTTGCCACACGAGACTCTCGACTTCGGCCAACTCATCATCATAGATAATGGTGTTGAGCGTTACATATACCTTTGCTCCGAAACGATGGGCATACGCTGCCAATTGACGCAAGTCATCAATGGAGTTGCCTGCCGCCGCACGAGCACCATATTTGGGTGCACCGATGTATACGGCATCGGCACCGTGCTTGATAGCCTCAATACCACACTCCAGATTCTTGGCTGGTGCAAGGAGTTCGATTGTGAAAGGCTTTACCCCACTCTTCTCTGAAGCGGATGGAGCAACGGAAACCTTGCGTGTATTTTTATTATTTTCAATCATTGGACTTGTAGTTACCCTCTTGAGAGGGTTAGAGAAGGCTACTTAATATCTTCTAATCTATAGGGTGTAGCCTGATATACATAGTAATTGAGCCAGTTGTTGAAGAGCAGGTTGGCATGACCGCGCCATGTTACCAAAGGTGGCTGCGAGGGGTCGTCATTGCGATAGTAATGCTTGGGCATCTCAATGGGAAGCCCCTTGCCCAAGTCACGCTTATACTCGGTATCAAGAGTCAACGGAGAGTACTCGGAATGGCCTGTGAGGAATATCTCGCGGCCTCCGCGTGCCATGACCATATATACACCACTTTCTTCGCTCTCAGCCAAGATGTCGAGTTCAGGATTGCGTTCTATATCCTTGCGGCGCACCTCTGTGTGGCGACTATGAGGTATGGAAAACTCATCATCAAAACCACGAAAAATGGGGAGCTCGGGATTGCTGACACGATGCTTGAAGATACCGAACATCTTCTTATCCAACGGATACTTGGGAATACCATAATAATGATACAAGCCCGCCTGTGCGGCCCAACAGATATAGAGTGTAGAGGTTACATTATGACGGGCCCAATCGAAGATTTCGGTCATCTCTTCCCAATAACTCACCTCCTCAAAATCCATGTGCTCTACAGGGGCTCCGGTGATGATAAATCCGTCGTACTTGTGATGACGCATCTCTTCAAAGTCGGTGTAAAAGGCCTTCATATGCTCTACGGGGGTGTTCTTTGATGTGTGGCTCTTTACTTTCATGAAACTCAACTCTATCTGCAACGGAGAGTTAGAGAGCAGACGCACAAGATCTGTCTCGGTGGTAATCTTAAGCGGCATGAGATTGAGCACTGCTATACGCAAAGGACGGATGTCTTGCGAAGCCGCACGCGTGGTATCCATGACGAAGATATTCTCTTGCTTCAGTAATTCTATAGCAGGGAGTCTATCGGGTAGTGTTAGTGGCATAGCATTATATCGTTTTAGTTATTCTTCATCTTGCAAAGTATCGCCAATGGCCAATATGCTGGCCGATTGCTCGGCGGGAAGCTCTTGCACGCCCTTGAGCTTACGCTCAATGGCACGGGTGCGGCGACCGATGACCTCGTCGAGTTGCGTAGTGGCTGTTTCCAGGTTGTTGTGTACCTTCTGAAGCATGCCTCCAAACTTGCTGAATTCGGTCTTTACAGCCGCAAGTACGGTCCACACCTCGCTCGAGCGCTTCTCGATAGCCAATGTACGGAAGCCCATCTGCAAGCTATTGAGGATGGCTCCCAGTGTGGTGGGTCCTGTGACAATAATGCGGTAGTCGCGTTGCAACTGCTCCACCAAGGCGGTACGGCGAATGACTTCTGCATAGATGTTCTCAAACGGTAGGAACATGATACCGAAATCTGTTGTATAGGGAGGGTCAAGGTACTTGTCGTGTATATCGCGAGCCATCTTCTTTATGATCTGCTCGAGCTGACGAGAGGTGGCATTGATTTGATCGATATTGCCCGACTCATACGCATCGAGGTATTGCTCGTACGCATCTTTGGGAAACTTGGCATCAATGGGAAGATACACACAATCCAACCCGTCTTCTTTTCCGGGAAGCTTGACGGCAAACTCTACAAACTCTGTACCTTTCTTCTTGGTCTTCACATTGGCCTCGTACTGTTCGGGGCTGAGCATCTGCTCCAATAGGGCTGCCAACTGTACTTCGCCGAAGGTGCCGCGCGTCTTCACATTGGTAAGCACACGCTTAAGACCACCCACATCTTGAGCCAGATTCTTCATCTCACCTAAGCCTTTCTGCACATTCTCCAACTGGGTACGCACCAACTCAAACGACTGACCTATGCGTTCGTTCAGCGTCTTTTGCAGCTTTTCCTCTACCATGAGGCGCATGTCATCGAGGCGCTTCTCTGTGGATTGTACCAACTGCTCTTGTTGACGCGTCATAGCCTCTAATTTCTCGCGTTGCAGCTCATTGGTTGTGAGTAGATTTCTATTAAGTGTCTCTTGTATCTGTTGATACTGGAGAGCTTGATTACCAGCTACTTCTTTGCGTAAGTCCTCTACTCTACGGCTCAACTCCATACGATTCTCAGCAAGCAACTCGCGCATGGTACGAATCAACTCCTCACGCACCATCTGTATCTGTCGTAGAATATCGTCCTCCTGCTCAGAAAGCATACGACGAAGTTCTTCTCTGCTCAATACTCCTTGATTACGATTCTGCTTAATCAGGAGTACAAGCGAAGCAATGCCCAGCAGGGCCAATAATAAACCGAGATATAAGTCCATTTGTACTATTTTCTTACCAAAATATACTATACGAATTTAATTTGCAAAAATACACAGAATAATCCAAAACTCCCAGACTCGGCACAAATAATTCGGAAGGAATATAGCTATCGAACATTGACAGGCCACACAAAAAAAAGATGCCTCCCGCCCTACCCCTTCCGGATGGGAGTGTCTCAAACAACGCACGCAATGAGCAAAGGGTGAATACACAAGAGAGGGGACAGCAATATTACCATCCCCTCTCGATACTCCTTATTTTAAGGATTAATATTGGTTGAGAAGCTTCTCGATTTCGGCCAACTCCTTACCCATATTCAAGATGTAGTAGCAATTGTACAAACCTGAAGTCCATGCAGTTCTTCTCTCGGGATCTGTGCCATCATCCAATGTTCTCAACTTCTCAAACATCGGCAATGCCAATCTATAGTATTCCTTCATCTTCTCTTGTGCGGCTTTGAACTCCTTGCTACGGAAATTCATGTTGGCAGAAGCCTCACTTGCCTGCTGTGCTAAATCGCTGTAGCAAATACCCAAGTTATGATATGCACTTGCATATGTGGGATCCTGCTCGATAACCAACTTGTACTCCTCAATAGCCTTGTCATACTCCTTCATGTTCTGATAGAGATAACCCTTTACATAGCGGAAAATGGGCTGGGGATTTCTAGCCACCATCTCATCGGCAAAAGCCATCAACTCATCGTTCTTCTTATTGTCCACAAAGTACGAGATGAGGTTGCTATAATAGTACTGATCTTCGGGAGCTCTTTCTACACCAGCCTTAAGAAGGTCAATCCATTTAGCTGAATCGCCCAAGTTCAGGTATGAAGAAGCCTCCAAACGATAGATACTTGCCGCCATAGCAGGATCTTGTGCCTGCTTGGCCAAATCGATGTTGGTCAATGCCAACTCATAGTCTTCAGCCTGAAGACCTGCCTGTACTGAATAATATGCAGCAACATCAGCCAAATACTCATCTGTAGCAGGGGTAATATTGTACTCCGCAAGCATGGGAGCAGTAGCTGTTGCAATATATTGAGAGAACAAGCTATGAGCCTCCTTGAACTGACCCTTGTTGTAGTAGAAAATACCACCATTGAGCAAGTTGGGACGATTAACTTGAATCTGTTCCTTGTTAGCGGGGCGATACTTTACCGCCTTACCTGCGGTAGCAAGAAGCTCCTGCTCCAATTCATCACACTTGATGAAGTAGTCGCACATCTTTGACAAGCTACCGAAGAAAGCTACTGTATCATAGGGCTGACCAAGATAAAGTTTCTCTGCTTCTTTGATATAAAAACCATTTTGAATCTGTCCAGCTACATTCCATGTGTCAGGATTGTCCTTGGTGTGAACATTTACCATAGCCTGCTGGATAAGGTCATTAGCAGTACTCAAGCTACCACTCTCGGGTACATTGAGAATACCTTGTGCCTCTTTCAACACCTTGTTTGCAGCTTTAATCTCTGCCTTGAGTGCCTTGGCTGCTGCTTTTGCTGCTTTTGCCGCCTCCTTATCGTTGGTCTGTGCAAAAGAAATAGATACAGACATCATGACTGTAGCCACCAATAATAATACCTTTTTCATACTTTTAATGATTTAGTGATTATCTATTAATGAATGTTTATTTAAACTTATTGTTCATCATTTTGTTCAGCAGCTTCATCCGCTTCGGGAGCCTCTACTACGGGAGCGTCTACAATAGGAGCATCACCCTCTACAAGCTCTGCATCTTGTGCATCGGGAGCTTCGGTCTCGGTAGTAACCTTACATACCGAACTGATCTGGTCGTTACGCTTACCAAGATTGATGAGACGAACGCCCTGTGTGGCACGACCCATGATACGAACATCAGCTACCTTAAGACGGATAACAACGCCTGACTTATTGATAATCATCAAGTCGTTCTCATCGGTTACGGTCTTGATAGCCACGAGCTTACCAGTCTTATCGGTGATATTGAGAGTCTTCACACCCTTGGCACCACGATTGGTAATACGATAGTCTTCCACATCGCTACGCTTACCATAACCCTCTTCTGATACGACCATGATATTCTCGGTATCGGCATCGTTGATTACAATCATTCCGATTACCTCATCCTGTCCGTCTTCGTCAAGTGTCATACCGCGTACACCTGTTGCTGTACGACCCATTTCACGAACAACACCCTCGTGGAAACGAATAGCGCGACCATTCTTGTTAGCCAAGATAATCTCGTTGTCACCATTGGTCATTACTACCTCAATAACACGGTCATCTTCACGGATAGTGATAGCGTTCACACCATTGGTACGAGGACGAGAATAAGCCTCCAAACAGGTCTTCTTTACCACACCGTTCTTGGTACAGAACATGAGATAGTGTGAGTTCACGAAATCCTTATCGGCAAGATTCTTCACATGTACGAATGCGTTTACCTTATCATCGGGCTCAATATTGAGCATATTTTGAATAGCACGACCCTTCGAATTCTTCGTACCTTCGGGAATCTCGTATACCTTGAGCCAGTAGCAGCGTCCCTTCTGGGTGAAGAAGATCATAGTATTGTGCATAGTAGCCATGTAGATGTACTCTACGAAGTCGGCCTCACGAGTATCACTACCCTTTGAGCCTACGCCACCACGATTCTGAGTACGGAACTCGCTGAGCGGAGTACGCTTGATATATCCGAGATGTGAGATGGTGATAACCATTTCATCATCAGCATAGAAGTCTTCGGGGTTGAACTCCTCTGAAGAGTATACGATCTCTGACTTACGGTCGTCGCCATACTTCTCGGCCACCTCTACGAGTTCGTCCTTCATCACCTGCTTGCAGAGCTCGTCATTAACGAGGATTTCATTCAAGTAAGCGATGAGCTTCATGATCTCATCATATTCGGCACGGAGCTGCTCCTGTTGCAAACCGGTAAGCTGACGCAGACGCATCTCCACGATAGCACGAGCTTGAGCATCACTCAAAGAGAAGCGTTGCATCAAACCAGCGATAGCATCGGCGGGAGTATGAGCAGCCTTGATAATGCGAATTACCTCATCGATGTTGTCAGAAGCAATAATCAATCCTTCGAGGATATGTGCACGCTCTTCAGCCTTACGCAAGTCAAACTTGGTACGACGAATTACCACCTCGTGGCGGTGCTTAACGAAGTACTTGACGCAATCGCGCAAGGTGAGTACCATAGGACGCAACTTATCGTTGTGCTCGCCACAAGGCACAAGAGCCACACTATTCACACTGAAAGAGGTCTGCAACTGAGTCATTTTAAACAACTTGTTGAGCACCACGCTAGCATTGGCATCGCGCTTCACATCTACCACGATACGCATTCCATCCTTATCTGACTCATCGTTTACATTGCTGATGCCGTCAATCTTCTTGTCGCTTACGAGGCTCGCAATATACTTGATGAGCTCGGCCTTATTTACGCCATAGGGAATTTCAGTTACAATAATCTTGTCGTGGTTAGCGTCGGTCTCAATCTCAGTCTTTGCACGCATTACTACGCGGCCACGACCAGTCTCGTAGGCCTCCTTCACGCCAGCCATACCATAGATGTATCCACCTGTCGGGAAGTCGGGAGCCTTCACATACTCCATCAACTCCTCTGTAGTGAGTTCGGGATTGTCAATGTAGGCAACACAAGCATTGATTACTTCGCGAAGATTGTGTGTAGGCATATTGGTCGCCATACCTACGGCAATACCTGTAGCACCGTTTACCAAAAGATTAGGAATACGGGTTGAGAGCACGCGAGGCTCTTCGTCCTTACCGTCATAGTTCTCCTGAAAATCTACGGTATCCTTATAGATATCCTGCATCATATCCTCACCAATCTTACGGAGGCGAGCCTCAGTATAACGCATAGCTGCAGGGCTATCACCATCAACCGAGCCGAAGTTTCCCTGTCCGTCAATCAAGGTGTAACGCATTGCCCATTCTTGGGCCATACGCACAAGAGAACCATAGATTGACGAGTCGCCATGAGGGTGGTATTTACCCATCACATCACCGACCGTACGGGCTGACTTACGATAACCTTTATCCGAGGTGTTACCCTGCTCCATCATACTGTACAGGATTCTGCGGTGAACGGGCTTAAGACCGTCGCGCACATCGGGCAACGCACGCTCCACAATCACCGACATAGAGTAGTCGATATACGATTTGCGCATCTCCTGCTCAATATCGACTTTAATAATTCTGTCTTGGTCTAAATTCATATCTTAATAGTAATTTCGTCTTAAAATATCCTTAAACATAAAATCGTGTAAAATTACGCATTTTTAGCGACATAACAAAAACTAACCAAACCTTTTTCACAGAAATCAACCACAGAAAGCATTTTTAGCCATTTCCCAATCATTGCTAATGGATGAAAATTACCTTCTCAAGTCTTGACATAGAAAATTAATCAGAAAACAATCAAGCATCCATCACGAAAGTATCGTTGGATGCTTGATTGTTTTGTATGAGGTTTCTGTCCTACTTCACGAAATCGTAGTAGTACCAGTAGGTGTCGCCAAACTGGCGCTTGCAGAGATTCTGCATGGCTATGGGGTCAAGGGCATAGGCTTCACGCAGAGTGAGATAGTCGTGATAGCGTTGTGCAACGGCTTCGTCGGGC
>JAFYMV010000224.1 GCA_017548225.1 Bacteroidaceae bacterium
GTGAGCACGGTGGGCGGATTCCTCTCTGCTGCCGACCTCACCGCAGGACTGCAATACAGCTACGAGAGCTGGCACCTATGGACCGCCTACATCAAGTCATTCTTCTTTGCCTTCATCATCGCCAGCGTGAGTGGATACTTCGGCTACACAGTCAAGGGCGGAAGCATCGAGGTGGGCAAGGCGGGTACCGATGCGGTAGTCGTGAGCAGCGTGCTGATACTATTCACCGACCTATTACTAACCAATCTGCTGATGGCATGATTACCATTACTGACATACACAAACACTTTGAGGACCAGGAGGTGCTACATGGCATCAGCGCCACATTCGAAACGGGCAAGACAAACCTCATCATCGGGCGCAGCGGCTCGGGCAAGACGGTGCTGCTGCGATGCATCGTGGGACTGCTGGAGCCTACACAGGGACGCGTGCTCTATGACGGACGCGACATACACCGACTGACCAAGCACAAGGGGGCACAGCTGCGACAGGAGATGGGCATGCTCTTCCAAGGCGCTGCCCTATTTGACTCGATGGATGTGCTGCACAATGTGCTCTTCCCGCTCGAGATGTTCTCTCCGAAAAGTCCGAAGGAGCAGCTGCAGCGTGCCCGATTCTGCCTTGACCGCGTAGGCCTCAGCAATGCAGAGGGGAAAATGCCTTCAGAACTTAGCGGTGGCATGCAGAAGCGTGTGGCCATTGCCCGCGCCATTGCCCTGGAACCACGCTACCTCTTCTGCGACGAGCCCAACTCGGGACTCGACCCCATCACATCGCGTATCATAGACCGCCTCATCAGCGACATCACCCACGAGTATGACATCACCACCATCGTCAACACCCACGACATGGGATCGGTACGAGGCATAGGCGAGCAGGTGCTGTTCATCCATGAGGGACGCGCCGAATGGACAGGTACGGGAGATACCATCGACCAAACCACCAGCATACACCTGCGGGAGTTTCTCGACCATGCATGATAACGAAAAAGGAGGGAAGCATTTCCGTATATCCACGATAATTGCTACTTTTGTCAGACAATACATTTTCAACTATGAGCAACAATACAGATAAGCAAAGCAAAAAGCCGTTGCGTCTACTACTGATCAACCTCGCCGCTATGGTAGCCGTAGTGGTGGCAGCAGTGTTCATCACCTTCAAATGGATTGACAACTACACCGAGCACGGGGTGGCCATCGTCGTTCCCGACATCACCGGCCTGCAAGAGAAGGAGGCGATAAGCGAATTGGCCAAACACAAACTGGTAGGCATAGCCGAAGACCATGTATATATAAAAGGTGTACCCTACGGTGAAATCACTGCACAGCGCCCGGCAGCCAATGCCAAGGTAAAGCATGGACGCAAAGTGTACCTCACCGTGAGCTCGGGCAACCATCCCATGATAGCCATACCCGATATCGCAGACAACAGTTCGCTACGCCAAGCCGAGTCGCGACTGCGCGCTGCGGGCTTCAAGCTGGCTCCGAATGACACCATCGCGGGTGATCTTGAGTGGGTATATGGCATACGCTACGATGGCCGCGAACTGCAAAGTGGCGAACTGGTACCCGAAGGGGCAGAGCTGACACTCGTCATCGGTGGAGGCAACAATTTCAACAGCCACACTTTGGGCGAGCCCATCGTGGAGGAGGGATGGCTTGACTAAACATACTAACCGTAAAGCACAATGATGATTGACGAGATAGACGAGCTGCTCAACGAGGACCTCGACATTGACGATACCGCCGAAGGGGAAGCATCGCTCTACGAACACTTCCGCGTGGTGGCCGACAAGGGACAGGAGCTGGTGCGTATCGACAAGTTCCTCATGGACCACCTACCCCATGCCTCGCGCAACCGCATACAAAAGTCCGCAGAGGCCGGCTGCCTACATGTAAACGGTAAGCCCGTAAAGAGCAACTACCGCGTGAAGCCGCGCGACATCGTGACAATCATGATGGATCGCCCACGCATGAGCAATGACATTGAGCCCGAAGACATTCCGCTCAATATCGTATACGAAGATGACGACCTCATGGTCATCAACAAGCCCGCCGGCATGGTCGTTCATCCCGGCTGTGGCAACTATCACGGCACGCTGGTCAATGCCATTGCCTGGCACCTGCGCGACAATCCCAACTACGACCCCAACGATCCGGGCGTAGGACTCGTGCACCGCATCGACAAAGACACTTCGGGTCTGCTCGTCGTAGCCAAGACCCCCGATGCCAAAACCGCACTGGGCATACAGTTCTTCAACAAGACCACCAAGCGCCACTACAACGCCCTCGTGTGGGGAGCCTTGAAAGAGAACACTGGCACCATACGCAGCCAGATAGCCCGCAACCCGCACGACCGCCTGCAGATGGCCGTCTTCACCGACCCGGCAATAGGCAAGCACGCCGTCACCCACTACAAGGTACTGGAGCGCATTGGCTATGTAACCCTCGTGGAGTGTATCCTTGAGACAGGCCGCACGCACCAGATACGCGTACACATGAAGCATCTCGGACACCCGCTCTTCAACGACGAGCGCTACGGGGGCAATGAGGTACTCAAAGGCACCACTTCAGGCAGCTACCGCAAGTTTGTTGCCAACTGCTTCGACACCTGTCCACGCCAAGCCCTGCACGCCCGCACACTCGGCTTCGTGCATCCACGCACCGGAGAAGAGATGTTCTTCACCTCCGAACTCCCGACCGATATGGTAGCCTTGCTCGACCGCTGGCGCACCTATGTGGAGGGAAAGTCCGAAGGATAAATTTGCCAGACACAACAAATGTTGCTATTTTTGCAAAGAAAACGAAAACAATAAGTACAAACTAAAAATTCTGAAAAACCATGACACGAATAAAAAGAAATTTCCGTATGTTGACGCTCCTCGCAGCAGGCAGCTTGCTTGCCGCATGTAGCGAACAACACAGAACCGA
>JAFYMV010000225.1 GCA_017548225.1 Bacteroidaceae bacterium
CTCGAGGTACGCATGGAGATGGCACAGAAGGTGTCTTCTATGGGATTGGCATTGCGTAAGAAGGTAAACATCATCGTGAAGCAGCCCTTGCAGAAGCTGATGATCCCCGTAGATGCCGAGATGAAAGCTCGTCTCGAGGCGGTGAAACCGCTCATCATGAACGAGGTGAATGTGAAGGAAATCGACTTCGTGGAGGGTGCATCGGATATCCTCGTGAAGAAGGTGAAGTGTAACTTCAAGATCTTGGGTAAGAAGTTCGGTGCGCTCATGAAGCAGGTGGCCGCCGCCGTTACTGCTATGAGTCAGGAACAGATTGCCGAACTTGAGAGCGCTGGTCGCCTTACTCTTGATCTCAACGGCACCCCTGCCGAGATTGAGGCTGGCGAGGTAGAGATCTATAGCGAGGATATCCCCGGATGGGTAGTTGCCAACGAGGGTGTACTCACCGTAGCACTCGATGTTACCGTGACCGATGAGTTGCGTCGTGAGGGTGTTGCCCGTGAGCTCGTGAGCAAGATTCAGAACATCCGTAAGTCAAGCGGCTTCGAGATCTCTGACCGCATTGCCGTAACCTTGACTAGCAACGAGAATAGCGATGCTGCCATCGAGGAGCACAAGGCGTACATCTGCAACCAGGTGTTGGCCGATAGCCTTACCATCGGTGAGGTTGCTGAAGGTACCGCTCTCGAGTTCGACGGATTCACGCTGATGGCACTTGTAGAGAAGATATAAGGCCTCCCCCCAACCCCCTCCCAAAGAGGGGGCTTATGGGACGCCGACATGATAGAATATAATAATTAGTAATAATCAAGCATTCTCCTAACTCTTTGTGAGGCAGGAATTCCCCTCCTTGGGAGGGGTTAGGGGGAGGCTCAGAACTTTAAGCTTATGTCAGAAAAAACACGCTACACTGATGAGGAATTGGAAGAATTCCGTGCAATCATTATGGAGAAATTGGAGTTGGCTCAACGCGACTACGACAACCTGAAAGGCTCGTTGAGTAATCGTGATAACAATACCGATCACGATACTGCTCCTACATATAAGATTTTAGAAGAGGGTGCCAATACGCTCTCTAAAGAAGAAACCATGCGTTTGGCGCAGCGTCAGATGAAGTTTATTCAGAGTCTGCAAGCTGCACTCGTGCGTATCGAGAATAAGACCTACGGTATCTGTCGCGAAACAGGTAAGCTCATTCCTGCCGGTCGCCTCCGTGCCGTTCCTCACGCTACGCTAAGCATCGAGGCCAAGCAGGCGCAGAAGAAATAAGTAAATGAAGAAAAAACTATCTGAAGGGCGTATGGTGGCGCTTATCGTAGCCATAGCCCTTATCATTGACCAAGTAATCAAACTGTCGGTGAAGTTGGGTATGCGCCTATATGAAAGTATCCACATCACCGATTGGTTTTATATCTATTTTACCGAAAATCCTGGCATGGCCTTTGGCATGGAAATTTTTGGTAAGTTGTTTCTCACGCTCTTCCGTATCGCAGCTATCTGCTGCTTTGCATACTATGTGTGTAAGATACGCGGAAAGGGATTCCCACGAGGTTATCTCGTGTGTCTGGCACTTATCATTGCCGGTGCTGCGGGAAATGTCATTGATTGTGTGTTCTATGGACCGCTCTTCTCGGAGAGTACTCCCTATGCCGTGTCGCACCTGGTGCCGTGGGGCGAGGGATATACATCTATGCTCAAAGGTAAGGTAGTGGATATGTTCTATTTTCCTCTAGTGGAGTGGAACTGGCCTGACTGGCTCCCCCTCATCGGTGGAAATCATTTCATCTTCTTCAGCCCTATATTCAATTTTGCTGATGCATGTATCAGCTGCGGCGTGATAGCTATCCTGCTCTTCTATAGCAAGTGCATGAATTGGGGTGTGGATGGTCCTGGTAGCGAAAATGCTCTTGCCAATGAAAAGAAATCCCGTAAATAATCTGCTGCTTGCTGTTGCTGTGGCTCTATTGGCAGCTTGCTCAAACAAACGGGCAGATGTGTTGCCTGTAGCCAAGCTTGAGGCGGTGCTCTACGACTATCATCTGACGCAGGTGATAGTGGCGGATTTGCCCTCGAGCCAGCGCTATAAAAAGGATCTCTATTTTGACTATGTATACGATAAGCATGGGGTGACGAAGGCCGAGTTGGACTCTTCGCTCGTCTACTATGCACGCAACCCGAAGGGACTGTCGGAGGTTTATGCCAACCTGTCGAAACGCATCAAGGATGATATCCAGCGCATCGCTGATGAGGATACCCCGATAAAGGCTCGCACGGCGGTTGCTGTGGTGGGTGACTCGGTAGATCTTTGGTACGATATGCCTATCGTGCAGATGACTACATCGCCACTGGCCAATAGCCGATACTCCTTTTTCATCCCTACGGATACCAATTTTAAGGCTGGCGATCGTCTGGCATGGAACGGTAGGGCCATATTCTTGCAGGGTGGGGTGGACTCGCTGCATAGATACCTGCATCTCAACCTTGTGGTGAGGTATATGAGCGATTCTATTGTGTGTGCTGATACGCTGCTATATGCCTCTGGTGACTTTTCGCTTAAAGTGAGTGACGACGCTATGGTAAAGAGTGTGAAAGGTGAGGCATACCTGAAGAGTCATAACGATAAGGAGCAGCTGCTGCTCGTGGACCCCTCGCTTGTGCGTTGTCGCCGTATTGAACTTACTGACTCGCTCCGTGTTGATTCTATAGGTAACCAATAGGAGCCTTAAGTCTTATGCCACGCTACTGCTCACATACCATTATCCTTCCTGACGAGAGTCGTCTCGACAATTTTGTTGTCGAGGTGGGTGGAAGTGTCATCACCTATTACCCTTTCAGGGGAGAGGTGCACTCTACAATCTACATTGACCAGCCTATCTTGATCAGTCATCGTGCTGACCTTGACGGGAAGACTGTCTCGCTCACCCAACTGGCATGGGCGCTCCACGATACCGAGCATGGCGACACTGCGATGTATGCCTATCGTCTCGCACCTTGTTCGACTTGTATGGGCGAACGATTCACAATGAAAAAAATATAAAATAAAGGAGGAAAAATGTCGGTAAATCGATGTTTTCGTTTTCTCTTTTCATTTTAGTTAAAAAACAAAAATAATTCTTTTATCTTCTTCTGTAGAGATTTTGCATTTTGCTAGTTTTTTACTACCTTCGCCCTCCATTTGTAAGTAAAAGTAACGGAAATATGAAACTTTTGTTAGGAGACGAGGCCGTAGCGTTGGGAGCTGTGCATGCTGGTATCAGTGGCGTGTATGCTTATCCGGGTACGCCCTCGACGGAAATAACCGAATATATACAGGCCCATGCGCCTGAAGTGCGCAGTCGCTGGTGTACCAATGAGAAGACTGCTATGGAGGCTGCGCTGGGTATGTCGTATGCTGGCAAGCGAGCCCTTGTATGCATGAAGCATGTGGGTATGAATGTAGCTGCCGATGCCTTTGTCAATTCGGCTATTACGGGTGTCAATGGCGGTTTGGTAGTGCTGGCAGCTGACGACCCCTCAATGCACTCATCGCAGAATGAGCAGGACTCGCGCTTCTATGGTAAGTTTGCCATGATCCCCATCCTGGAGCCCTCATCACAGCAGGAGGCCTACGATATGATGCCTTATGCCTATGCGTTGTCCGAGGAGTTGAAGCTTCCCGTGCTGATGCGTGTGGTTACTCGTTTGGCTCACTCGCGTGCCGAGATTGCTGTGCGCGAGCCATTGGCGCAGAATGCTCTCAATCCAGATAATGAGCGTACCCACTGGGTATTGCTCCCTGCCAATGCACGCCGTCAATATGCGTCGTTGGTTGAGAAGCAGTCGCAGTTGCTTGCCTCGTCAGAGGAGTCGCCCTATAATGGTTCGAAGTGCAAGACGCAAGGCGCAAGGCTTGGTGTCATCGCTTGCGGTATTGCCTACAATTATGTAATGGAGAACGATCCGCAGCAGTTGGGTGTTTCCGTGTTGAAGGTGTCGCAATATCCATTGCCCGAGTCTACCATCAAGGAGTTTGCAGCACAGTGCGATGCGCTGCTCATAGCCGAAGATGGTCAGCCTATGGTAGAGGAACAGGTGAAGTCGTTGCTCGGTGCTGGGTATGTGCTCAAGGGTCGTTTGACTGGCGACCTTCCCCGTATGGGTGAGCTTACCCCCGATAGCGTAGGGCAGGCGCTTGGTGTAGTCGTAGAGCCCGCTTATACTTGTGCGCAGAATGTGATGCCGCGTCCCCCCGCCTTGTGTCAGGGCTGTGGCCACCGCGATGTGTACGATGCGCTCAATAAGGTGGCGGCAGAATATGCCGATGCCCGCATCTTCGGCGATATCGGTTGCTATACTTTAGGAGCTTTGCCTCCCTTCCGTGCTATTGACAGTTGTGTCGATATGGGTGCCTCTATCACTATGGCCAAAGGTGCTGCCGATGCAGGTGTACATCCGGCAATAGCGGTCATCGGAGACTCTACCTTTACCCACTCGGGTATGACAGGACTGCTCGATGCGGTAAACGACAAGAGCCGTATCACCGTTGTGATTTCAGATAACCTTACTACTGCGATGACTGGCGGACAAGACTCTGCCGGTACCAATAAGTTTGAGGCCATCTGCCTTGGTCTTGGCGTAGAGCCCGAGCATGTGCGTGTAGTGGTGCCCCTGCCCAAGAATATGGAGGAGATTACCCATATCATTCGCGAAGAGATTGAGTACGATGGCGTGTCAGTCATCATTCCCCGCCGCGAGTGCATGCAGACCTTGAAACGCAAATTAAGACAAAACAAGACGAAGTAATGAAAAAAGATATCATATTGGCAGGTGTAGGCGGACAGGGTATCCTCACCATTGCCACCATCATAGGCGATGCTGCTACGGCAGCGGGTCTGCACCTCAAGCAAGCCGAAGTGCATGGCATGAGCCAGCGCGGCGGTGATGTGCAGTCCAACCTGCGCCTCTCTACCGAGCCCATCTACTCCGACCTCATACGCCAGGGCGCTGCCGACCTCATCATCTCTATGGAGCCTATGGAGGCATTGCGCTATGTGCCCTACTTGAGTGCCGAAGGATGGATAGTGAGCTCATCGCATCCGTTCAAGAACATTCCCAACTATCCCGATGAGGAGGCGCTCATGAACGAGTTGTCTGCGATGCCCCATGTGGCTACGCTGCCCATCGAGGAGGTAGCCAAGGAGCATAGTCTGCCCAAGAGTGCCAACATGGTGCTGCTCGGCATGTCGGCCCGCTACATGGAGATACTCACTCCCGAGCAGTTGCGCGCAAGCATAGCCCGTGTGTTTGCCTCGAAGGGCGATAAGGTAGTAGCCGATAACCTCAAAGCCTTTGACCTGGGACTGAACGAACAATAATCCCTATAATCCTAGATCCTCTAGATATTCTAGAAACTCTAGACCCTCTAGATAAAAAAAGACCGCAATGAAAATCTTCAGTGAAGACCTGGTGGCTCGTGCCGCCCAAGAACTCCATATTGCCAACCTCTCCACCGCCACTATCGGCGAGGTGCTACTCATGGCCCAGTACCTTGAGCGCGAGACGGGCATACCCTTCATCCGCATGGATCAAGGCTCACCTGGACTCCCCATTAACCACTATGGTGTAGAGGCCGAGAAGGCCGCCCTCGACCGCGGTGTAGGCTCACAGTACCCTGCAGCTGACGGTATACCCGAACTCAAGCAGGCCGCTTCGCGCTTTGTCAAGGCCTTCCTCGATATCGATATCAGTCCCCGCTCATGCGTACCCACTACAGGTAGTGTGGCAGGCTCGTACGGCTCGTTCATTGCGTGTACCCAGCGTCTGCCGGGCAAGAACAAGGTGCTCTTCATCGATCCCGGCTTCCCCATACAGAAGTCGCAGCTCCGCATCATCGGTGCCGAGTGGGAAGAGTTTGACATCTACAACTATCGCGGTGCAGCCTTGAAGGACAAGCTCGAGAGTATTCTTGCCAAGGGCGATATCGCCGCTATCATCTACTCCAACCCCAACAATCCCGCGTGGATATGTCTTGAGGAGGAGGAGCTCGCCATCATCGGTGCTTTGGCTACGCAGTACGATGTCATCGTGATGGAAGACCTAGCCTACTTCTGCATGGACTTCCGCCGCGATCTCGGACATCCCTTCGTAGCACCCTATGCACCCACTGTAGCGCGCTATACTGACAACTATATCCTCATGCTCTCGGCATCGAAGATATTCAGTTATGCCGGGCAGCGCATGGCGCTCACCTGCATCAGCGACAAGCTCTTCGAGCGTCACTATCCCGCTCTTGCCGAGCGCTACCACGATGCCGGTGTCTTCGGACAAACACTTGTAGCCTCTATCCTCTATATGATTACCTCGGGGTGTACCGCCTCTACGCAGTATGCCTATGCCGAGATGTTGCGCCTCTCTACCGAGGGCAAGATCAACTTTGTGGAGGATACCCGCGAGTATGCCCGCCGTGCCGAGAAGATGAAGCGTATCTTTACCGACAACGGCTTTCACATCGTATACGACTATGATGCCACACAGGCTGTGGGCGATGGTTTCTTCTTCACCATCGGCTATGGCAATATGACGGGTGGCGAGCTCCTTACCGAGCTCCTCTACTACGGTGTGAGCAGCATCTCACTCTCTACTACAGGCAGTGAGCAGCAGGGTGTGCGTGCGTGCACTTCCCGCATGCGCGATGAGCTGTACGAGGTGATGGAGCAGCGCATGAAGGCCTTCCACGAAGACCATCCGCTGTAGGCTACCTTCCTTTTGTGATAATCGTAAAATAACACAATACAATGATAAATGTCATACCTGCCATAGACCTCATCGACGGTAAGTGCGTGCGCCTTACCAAGGGGGACTATAATCAGAAGAAACAATACGACGCCTCGCCACTCGATATGGCACTGCGTTACCAGGATATAGGCATACGCCGTCTCCACTTGGTGGATCTCGACGGTGCCAAAAGCAGCAGTCCCAAGAACCTGCATGTGTTGGAGGAGATTGCTACACGCACCTCGCTCGATATAGAGTGGGGTGGGGGTATCAAGAGCGATGAGGCTCTGCGCGATGCCTTCAACGCTGGTGCTGACCATCTCATTATAGGTAGTGTTGCGGTGAGCAAGCCCGAACTCTTTGCCCGTTGGCTCGGCGAGTATGGTGGCGATCGCCTCATTCTCGGTGCCGACATCAACGATGGCCGTGTAGCTATCAATGGTTGGCTTGAGGAGTCAGAGCAGACTATCGATGCACTCATCGACCGTTTCCTTCCTTACGGATTGCGCGAGATCATCTGTACCGACATCGCCAAGGATGGCATGCTGCAAGGTCCCACCTTCGACCTCTATGCCCGTCTGCAGGCTGCATACCCCGAGCAAGACATCATTGTGAGCGGTGGCATCAGCAAGATGGACGATATCCGTCGTCTCGACGAGATGAATCTCCGCCATGTCATCGTAGGCAAGGCGATCTATGAAGGACGAATAACATTGGAAGAACTGAAAAGAGGCCTCCCCTAACCCCTCCCAAGGAGGGGGA
>JAFYMV010000226.1 GCA_017548225.1 Bacteroidaceae bacterium
ACTGAGGTCATTCTCATCCACCTCGTACGGTATCAGTTCGTAAGCCACCTTTGCCTGATCAAGCAACCGCGCCACATTCGTCTTCTGTATCTTTGCCATGCTTTATCTATATTCAATCTTTCCTAATCCTAGGACAAGGTAAAGACACCTATTATTTTACGATTACACAAGCAACCTTCCCTATCTCTATTATATATAGACTTCAATAATAGTAATTATGGATTAAGCACCCACTCTTTTTGCATCTCTTCCAATAGAGAATAGTCGGTCATGTCGATTTGGATGGGGGTGATGGCCACATACCCTTCGGTGAGGTTGGGACGGTCGGCATCGTGGGGGTGCTCATCGCGTAGGCAGAAGCTGCCGACGAGCCAAAAGTAGTTGCCACCGCGTGGATGGGGATGCTCCTCCCACTCTTGAGTCCACTCTCCGCGTGCCATGCGGCATACCTTAACACCTTCGTAGAGGGGCGTAGCGGGGAAGTTAACATTAAGGCAAGTCCCATTAGGAAGACCGCGTTCAAGTACCTGATCTACAATTTTTACGATATAGGGTGCGCAAGGCTCGAAATCAGCTTCTGACGAATGGTTGTCAAGTGAGAAGCCCACCGAGGGAATTCCTTTCATGCAACCTTCAATAACGATGCCCATAGTACCAGAATAGTGCACATTGACGCCCGAGTTGTCGCCATGATTGATGCCGCCAATGATGAGGTCGGGCTGGCGCTCTGGGAATAGCTCGTGCAAAGCCATTTTGATACAATCGACAGGGGTGCCCGAGCACTTGTAGATAGCAAGGTGTTCGCGCTCGCTGACAAGACTGTAATAGACTGGCTCTTTGGATGTAATGGCACATCCCATGCCTGAGCGGCCACCTTCGGGAGCCATGACGATGACATCGGCTGTAGCAGAGAGTAGTTGGGCAATAAAGTTGATGCCGCGCGCCTTGTAGCCGTCGTCATTGGAGATGAGTATAAGGGGTCTTTCGTTGTTCATATTCTTTTATTTTCAAGGAGTACAGGAGACGGGAGTGCAGGAGTTCAGACAATAGTTCTATCATGAATTAAAAACATCGCTCCTAGTTCCTGATAAAACATCAGTCGAAGCATTCGTCTGAACTCCCGAACTCCTAACTTCTAAACTCCTAAAGCGATGCGCGAAATTAGCATAAAAGCGGTGAAGTGCCAAAAAGTTTTCCACCAAATCGGCAAGTTATCCACATTTTTAGAAACTTTAAGCTCTTTTTTTACATTAATAGGCAGATAATTGTTTATTTCGCAGATTGAAACATTAAGTAAAAAATTGTAAATGGGAAAAATTATTGCATTAGCCAATCAAAAGGGCGGTGTGGGCAAGACCACCACTGCCATCAACTTGGCTGCTTCGCTCGCTACATTAGAAAAGAAGGTGCTGCTCATCGATGCCGACCCACAGGCCAACGCCTCATCGGGTTTGGGTGTCGACATACAGACTGTAGACTGCTCAATATACGAGTGCCTCATTGATGGCCGCGACCCACGCGAGGCTATATATACTACCGACATTGAAGGACTTGATGTCATCGCTTCTCACATCAACCTCGTGGGTGCAGAGATTGAAATGCTCAACCTCGATGGCCGCGAGACAGTAATGAAGCGCCTGCTCGCCCCCTTCCTTGACGAATATGACTATATACTCATTGACTGTTCTCCCTCATTGGGTCTTATCACGGTGAATGCCCTCACGGCTGCCCACTCGGTGATTATCCCCGTGCAATGCGAGTACTTTGCTTTGGAGGGTATCAGCAAGTTGCTGAACACGATCAAGATTATCAAGTCGAAGCTCAATCCTGAGTTGGGTATTGAAGGATTTCTGCTCACGATGTACGACTCGCGTTTGCGCTTGAGCAATCAGGTACTCGATGAGGTGCGTCGCCACTTCCAAGAGTTGGTGTTCGACACCGTTATCCAGCGCAATGTACGCTTGAGCGAAGCTCCTAGTCATGGTATCCCCACGATATTGTACGATGCCGAGTCAAAGGGAGCACAGAACTACTTGGCACTGGCACAAGAAATCATTAGAAAAAATGGCTAATGCTGATTAGCCCTCTGATATTCAATTAAACGAAATGGCACAAAAGAAATATCCCTCATTAGGTCGCGGTCTTGACGCTCTCATCTCAACCGATGCTGTGAAGACCGACGGGTCATCATCTATCAGTGAGATTGCCATCAGTCTCATCAAGGCCAACCCCAACCAACCGCGCCGCGAGTTTGATCCCGAAGCGTTGCAGGAGCTTGCAGACTCTATCAAGGAGATTGGCATCATCCAGCCCATCACCCTGCGCAAGATGGATGATGGCACCTACCAGATTATTGCCGGTGAGCGCCGATTTCGCGCCTCACAGCTTGCCGGACTGACCTCGGTGCCCGCCTATATACGCACTGCCGACGATGAGAATGTGATGGAGATGGCACTCATCGAGAACATACAGCGCGAGGACCTCAATGCGATGGAAATAGCGCTCGCCTATCAAAATCTCATCGAGGAGTACCGCTTGACCCAAGAGCGCTTGAGCGAGCGCGTGGGCAAGAAGCGTACCACTGTGGCCAACTACCTGCGTCTACTCAAGTTGCCCGCACAGGTGCAGATGGCACTCAAGAATCGTGAACTCGATATGGGCCATGCCCGCGCTCTGCTCTCATTGGACAATCCGGTGGATCAAATCAACCTTTTCCAAGAGATACAGACTCTAGGCTACTCAGTGCGCAAGGTAGAGGAGATTGTGAAGAATACCAAGCAGAAAACGGCTCCTAGCAAAGGCAAGAAAGAGCAGAACAGCGACTATGACTTGCTAAAGAATCATTTGGCAACCTTCTTCCAGACCGATGTGCAGCTTACCTGCAACAACAAGGGAAAAGGTAAGATTGCCATTACCTTCAAGAACGAAGAGGAGTTGGAGCGCATCATCGCCCTGTTGGACAAACTGAAAGCATGACCACACCGCGCCACATATTCGCCCCATGGATAGCTTTGCTTGTCATGTGGTGCCTGCCAGGCATCGGCATGGCACAGGAAAGGCGTGTCGTGGCGGATAGTGACCGCTTCATCATGGCCGACTCGCTGCACCGCCTGGCAGAGATGGATCTGAAGAGACTCACAACGCCTTCGGAGAGCCTAGAGAAGTTGACCCATTCGGCTCCTCCCACGCTCAACAGTCATCCTCGCCGCCAACTTCGCCAACAGCGCTTCACGACCTTTGTTCCCGACCCAAGCAAAGCTACATGGAGCGCTATCGTGTTCCCTGGAGGCGGACAGATATACAACCATAAATACTGGAAACTGCCCATCGTATATGGAGGATTTCTCGGTTGCGCCTACGCTCTTAACTGGAACAATCAGATGTATAGCGACTACTCGCAAGCCTACCTTGACATCATGGATGATGATCCGGGTACGGCTAGCTACGAAGATTTCCTCCCACCACGATACAATGTAGAGGCCAATAAGGAGTACCTCACCCGCGTGTTCAAAAATCGCAAAGACAACTACCGCCGCCAACGCGACATGAGCATCTTCTGCTTCATCGGAGTATACCTGCTCTCTGTGATTGATGCGTATGTCGATGCCGAGCTGTCCGATTTTGATATCTCCGATGACCTTACCGTGCAGGTGCGTCCCACCACTTTGGATAACAACCAGCGCACCCTGCGTAACCAGGCCTACGGCTTGCAGTGCAGCTTTAGTTTTTAAGTATAGTATCAAGCAGAAAAACACGATATGAATATATTTGATAACCTCACCCACCTATTCCCTATCACCAATCCCACATGGATATTCCTTGTCGTATTGGTCATCATTTTGTTTGCCCCATTGATCTTCAATCGCATCCGTGTGCCACACCTCGTAGGCATGATTTTGGCAGGTGTATTGGTGGGCGAGCATGGGCTCAATATCTTGTCGCGCGACAGCAGTTTTGAACTTTTCGGCAAGGTAGGACTATATTACATCATGTTCCTTGCTAGCTTGGAGATGGATCTTGAGGGACTGAAGAAAAACCGCACGCGTGGCATCATCTTCGGCTTAATCACCTTCTTCATCCCCTTCGTACTGGGTTATGCTGCAGGACATTGGATGCTGGGACTCCGCTGGGAGGCTTCGCTGCTTTTCTCTTGCATCATCTCCTCACACACGCTGGTGGCATACCCCATCGTGGGACGCTATGGATTGAGCCGCCACGACTGCGTGACGATAGCTATTGCCGGCACCATGATAGCCCTGCTGCTGGCTCTCTTCACTTTGGCCGGCATCTCCGCCAGTGCCAGAGGGGATATCAGCACACAGTTCTGGGTACGCTTTGCGCTCAAGTGTACGATATACTGCCTGTTCATCTTCTACTGTTACCCACGCCTGACCAAAGCATTCTTCAAGAAATACAGCGACAATGTTACCCAGTTTACTTTCGTGTTGGCACTGCTCATCTTGAGTGCAGCACTATCTGAGCTGGCCGGACTGGAGGGACTCTTTGGTGCCTTCCTTGCTGGACTTGTGCTCAACCGATACATCCCTCGCGTTTCGCCTCTGATGAATCGTATCGAGTTTGTGGGCAACGCTCTTTTCATCCCCTATTTTCTCATCAGCGTAGGCATGCTCATCAATGTGAAGAGCCTTTTCGATCACAAAGAGGCCCTTTTTGTGGTAGCGGTGATGGTGATAACAGCCACCCTCACTAAATGGTTGGGCGCATGGGTAACCCAATTGACCTTACGCATGAAGGCATCCGAGCGCGAGATGCTGTTTGGTTTGAGCAATGCCCATGCAGCCGGCGCATTGGCCATGATTATGGTGGGCACCAGCCTTGAGATAGCACCGGGCGCTTACCTTATCGGCGACGATGTGGTCAATGGTGTGGTGGTGATGATTCTCGTGAGCTGCATTATCAGTTCTCTGGTTACCGACCGTGCAGCGCGCAAAGTAGCTCTTGCCGAAACCTCCACCCCCTCCACCGTAGGAGGCGCAAACAAAAAAATCATGGTGGCGCTCAACAATCCCGAGACGGTAGAAGCACTTATTGACACCGCCATTATGATGCGCAGCACCACCTTGAAGAAAGAGATGATAGCGTTGCAGGTATGCCTTGACAATGATCATGTAGAGCAGCAACTCAAGCAAGGCAAGCTGAACCTCGAGCGTGCAGCCAAAGCCGCCGCGTCTGCCGATGTACAGCTCTCCACATACAACCGCGTAGGCGTGAATGTCGTCGGAAGCATCGTGCACACGATGAAGGAGTTTGAAGCTACCGAACTTCTGCTCGGCTTGCACCACAAGCGCCGCGTGGGCGACTCTTACTTGGGCACTGTGGCTACCGAGCTGCTGGCACGCACCAACAGACAAGTCATCATCGTCAACTACCTCATGCCTGTCAATGTGATGCATCGTATCATCGTAGCCGTGCCTCAATGGGCAGAGAAGGAGGTAGGCTTCTATCAGTGGGTAGAGCATGTCGGTTGCATGGCCGAGCAGTTGGGCTGCCGCATTGACTTCTATGCCCACACCGACACTATCCCCCTGCTGAAGAGCTACATACAGTCCAATCATCCCAGTGCGCGTACCTCGTACATGGCACTCGACGATTGGAACGACCTTCTTATCGCCACTCAGCACCTCAACTATGATCATCTCTTCGTGCTCGTCAGCGCGCGTCGTGGAGGCATTTCATGGCAGCCTTCCTTTGAGAATCTGCCTACACAGTTGATGCGTCATTTCTCTAACAACAGCCTAATGATTATATACCCCGAGCAGTTTGGTCAAGCGCACGAACTATCCTATGTGCAACCTCTGCCTGCGGCTAATTAATAAGAACACCCTATGGAGAACTGGACCGACCGCACCGAGTTATTGCTTGGCAAAGAGAAGATGCAGCGCTTACGCGATGCCCATGTGCTCGTGGTAGGTGTAGGCGGTGTAGGGGCCTATGCAGCCGAGATGCTCTGTCGTGCGGGTGTGGGCGAGCTCACCATCATCGATGCCGACACGGTGAATATCACCAATATCAACCGTCAGCTGCCTGCCACCCACGCCACACTTGGCCAACCCAAAGTAGAGGTGCTGGCTGAGCGCTTCCGCACCATCAACCCCGATATTAGGTTGCATGCGCTACCTATATATGTAAAAGAAGAAGATGTCTCCAACCTGCTTGATGCATCTCGCTTTACCTTCATTGTCGATGCTATTGATACCATCGCTCCCAAGTGCGCCCTTATCTGCGAGGCGCTGCGGCGTGGCATACCCATCGTGAGCAGCATGGGAGCTGGCGCCAAGAGTGACATCACGCAGATACGCTTTGCTGATTTGTGGGATACCTACCATTGCGGACTTGCTAAAGCCGTGCGCACCCGCCTTAAGAAAGAGGGTTTGCGCCGTGCCTTGCCCGTAGTATTCTCAACCGAGCAAGCCGACCGCAATGCTGTCATCACCGTCGAGGGCGAGCAAAATAAGAAATCCACTGCCGGCACCATCAGCTACATGCCCACCGTATTTGGCTGCTATCTGGCAGAATATGTGATACATAATTTAAGTGGGAAGATGAAAGACAAAA
>JAFYMV010000227.1 GCA_017548225.1 Bacteroidaceae bacterium
ATGCAGAGGTAAGTCTTTGCACAGGTCGAAGATGTCTGTGTCATAAGGGAGCTTTTCATAGGGCAAATTTGCATCATCGACACCCTTGTTATAGCAGTCAATGATGAGGGTGGTGATGCGTTGAATTTCTTCGTCAGTGTAGGGTTCAGAAAACCATACGGTCTGTCCTTCAGGAAGCTCAAAGTCATCAATGGTGGATTCGCCTGATAATGCGTAGTATTTTGTGCGATTCTTCTTAGAGAGGTATGCACTGGCCTTTTCACGGCATTGGGCTATCTCTTTTTTTACATATTCTTCGTCGCTTTGGGTAAGGTCATAAAAGTCTGAACTATAGCTACCAATTCTTCTTAAAAATGTAATCATATGGCATGAAATTAAAGTTGTTGTGTCTGCAAAGATAAGGGTTTTGTCTTTACTTTGTAAGCTGATGGGCGATTATGCTCACTTCATCATCTCGGCTAACGCTTCCTTGGCATCTTCATCGCCCTGCTCGGCAGCTTGGGTGTACCAATATTTAGCTTTGTCGAGATCTTGTGCCACGAGCTCGCCTAGCTCGTATATGGTGGCTAAGTTGAACTGGGCACCGGTGTCGCCCTGCTCAGCGGCTTTGGTGTACCAGTAGATGGCGCGCTCGCCGTCGCGCTCGATGCCGTCGCCATATTCGTAGAAGTAGCCTAGGCTGAACTGGGCACTGGTGTCGCCCTGCTCGGCGGCTTTGGTGTACCAGTAGATGGCACGCTCGATGTCGCGCTCGGTGCCCTCGCCCTCTTCATAGCATAGGGCTAGGTCGTTCTGGGCGATGATGTCGCCCTGCTCGGCGGCCTTGGTATACCAATAGATGGCTTTCTCAAGGTTGCGCTCAACGCCTAAGCCTCTCTTGTAGCGCGTGCCAAGGAAGCACTGCGCCAAGGAGTGCCCTCGCTCGGCGGCTTGGTGGGCCCAGTGGAAGGCTTGCGCGTGGTCTTGCTCGATACCCAAGCCCATGGCATAGTGGAGGGCGAGGCATACCTTGGCCTCGGTGTAGTCTTGCTCGGCCGACTTGCGAAACCAGTGGACGGCTTGTGCATTGTCGCGCTCAACGGCATCGCCACGCTGATAGCAGAGGCCAAGACCATACTGTGCCTTGGCATTGCCCTGCTCGGCAGCCTGGGAAAACCAGTGGTGGGCCTGCTCGTAATTGCGCGCTACACCATAACCATTGGCATGGCATGCCCCAAGGGTGGCTTGCGCTTTGACATGCCCAAGCTCGGCTGCTCGCTGCAGGTAGGGAACGGCGCTTTGATAATCGGGGGCGGTATTTCTCTCACCCTCCTTAGCAGACAGGTAGGTGAATGCAAGGTGGTACGCTGCTTCTGCATCGAGTTGATTGATATCTTCGACTTTAAGTGCTTGTGTCATAGCTTTTCTTTTATTATTCTCAGTAGTAATGATATTCCCGTAATTTTCTTCAACGATTCCATGCAAAAATATAATTAATATTTTGAATAATTCTTGGTCCTCTGGAACTGCCGCGTTAAACAATGTTAAATCATACTATAATCTTCCCCGACGCGAACATTCCATGAGGATGGCGCATTATAGTGGAACAGTTTTGTTTAACCCTTAAAAACGAATTCAATTATGACCCCAATGAAAAGAATGTACCGCCAGGACTGGGTACCGAGCATCTTCAACGATTTCTTCGATACCAACTGGATGGGACGCACCAAGGCTACAGCTCCGGCTATCAATGTCATCGAAAAAAAAGATGAGTACAAGGTACAGGTGGCGGCACCGGGCATGACCAAAGATGACTTCCGTATACACCTCGACGAGGCGGGCGACCTGGTCATCAGCATGGAGAAGTGCTGCAACTGCGACGACAAGGACGGCAAGGAGTGCAAAGACACTAAAGGTGAGTGCAAGGACAAGGATGCGGAGTGCTGCGACGAGAAGGATTGTAAATTCCTCCGCAGAGAGTTCTCGTATGCCAAGTTCGAGCAGACTCTCGTGCTCCCCGACGATGTAGACAAGGCGCACATCAAGGCTAAAGTGAAGCATGGCGTGCTGCACATCCATCTGCCCCGCAAGGCCAACGAGGAGAAGCCGCAGAAACAGCAGAACATCAGCATCGAATAAAAAAAATGAATCAACTATCCGGCACGATATTCGCAAAGACTTGTCGTGCCGGTCTTCTCTACTCACTCTTGATCCCCCCCCCAAAAAAATATGAAAACTGTTCTTCTCTCTCTGGCACTATGCGGCATGTGCTCTGCTGCCATCGGCCAAGACATTGACAATAGCACCATCACCTCGCTCGACCTGGACCGCTACCTGGGCAAATGGTACGAAGTGGCGCGCTACGACCACTCCTTTGAACGCGACCTTGTGGGGTGCTCTGCGGAGTATTCAATGCGCAACGACGGCAAGATAAAGGTGCTCAACAGCGGCCACCTGAAGACGCTCGACGGAGCATACAAGGAGAGCATCGGCAAGGCCAAGGCCAAAAGAAACGGTACGGCTGGACAGTTGCAGGTGAGCTTCTTCGGTCCTTTCTATGGGGACTACTACATCCTTGACCTGGCTCCCGACTACTCCTACTCGGTCGTTGGCAGCAGCAGCCCCAAATATCTATGGATATTGAGCCGAACACCACAGCTCACCCCTGAAGTGAAGGGCAAGATACTGCACAATCTGCACCAACGAGGCTACGACATAGACAAATTGCTATGGGTGAAGCAGAAATAATGCGACTTCATTAGGAGCAAGAGCAAACATTGCTCATTAACGGCAAAATCCTAACAGATTCTTACCCTTTTCATTTCTTTTTCAAAATTCTTTTCATACATTTGCGCAGGACATCTGCTATAAGCAGTTGCTAATACCACTTTAAGAATTGAAAACACCAAGAAGAGCCATGAAAAAGGAAATCAAATTCAGCCTGCTGTACCGCGACATGTTCCAATCATCAGGCAAATACCAACCCCGTGCTGACCAGCTCGCTCGCATCGCCCCCGTCATCGTAGAAATGGGATGCTTTGCCCGCGTAGAGACCAATGGCGGAGCCTTCGAACAGGTAAACCTGCTCTATGGCGAAAACCCGAATGCGGCTGTGCGCACCTTTACCAAGACATTCAACGAGGCGGGCATACAGACTCATATGCTGGATCGTGCCCTGAACGGCCTACGCATGTTTCCCGTGCCTGCCGATGTGCGAAGACTGATGTATAAGGTAAAGAAGGCGCAGGGTACGGATATCACCCGCATCTTCTGCGGACTCAACGACCCGCGCAACATCATCCCCTCCATACAGTATGCACTCGAGGCGGGCATGATACCGCA
>JAFYMV010000228.1 GCA_017548225.1 Bacteroidaceae bacterium
AATCCACGCCCATAGCCGCGAAGAAGCCCTGCTCGACATATACAACCCCCATACCGACAGCGAAGCGCTAAAAGCCACTCCCGCCCTATTTGAGCACCTCCGTGGCCACTATCCCCTCCGCCGCGAAGAGCAGGCATACGAGATAAAGGTGTAAACGAGTTAATTGCGCGAAGTGATATTGCGCATCAGGCCTTCGTATCCGGCGCGCTCTATGGCGCTGTGCTTAAATAAGGCTTTGTAGCGCTCGGGAGTAAGTTCGTGCCAATCTTGGGCAGTAAGATCTGCCACTTCTGACGGCATATCGAAGGCGATTTCTTCGGTGGATTGGGCATTTTTATTGTACGGACATACCTGCTGACAAGTATCACAACCATAGATGCGGCGTCCCAACTTTTGTACCATTCCATCGGGTATCGGGCCTCGATGTTCGATGGTTAAGTATGATAGACAACGGCGACAATCAATGCCGTCAAGCGTGAGAGCTCCCGTAGGACAAGCCATAAGGCAGCGTTTACAGCCACCACAAGAAATGCCTTCAATTATGGGAGAATCAGACAAGCCTTCTATCTCTGCATCTACAGCTAGCACCCCCAAGAAGAAGTAACTTCCCTTACCTGGAATGATGAGTTGGCGGTTGAGCCCAATGAATCCGAGTCCAGTCTTCATGGCCCAATAGCGTTCGAGCAGAGGGGCGGTATCGCAGAAGGCACGCCCCTCAACATGGGGCACAAGCATCTTTATATAAGAAAAGAGTTGGTACAACTTATCCTTCATCACACGATGATAGTCCTTGCCATAGGCGTAGTAGGCTATTTGGTAACCCTCCGCAGGCAGCAAGTGCTTGGGGTAATAGTTGAGCGCTACGACAATAAGGGTACGGCAGCCAGGGACAAGTTGTGTGGGGTCAAGACGCAGGTGACGATTTCGCTCCATATACTGCATATCAGCATGGTAGCCATTGTCGGTCCAATGGTCAAGCACACGAGCCATCTCTTCGCTCACTGGCTCTGCCTTGGCAAAGCCACAAGCCGAGAAGCCCAAGCGCAAAGCCTCCGTCCTGATAGCCAATCCCGTCTCACCAATCATACTGCACCTCCCCTATTGCGAACATCAATTCTCACTGACCATTTGTGCAACAAACTCGCGGCTGATATAGTTATCAGTATGTCTGCAAGTCTCGGCACTAAACTGTAATCCGCAACGAATAATATTATCCCAATCACGCTCGGTAAGATGAGCAAGATCATCGCGACGCACTCGATACTTGATTAGTCCATAGAGAATACCCGCATTGAGATTATCCCCTGCACCAATAGTACTCACAGGAGTGATGGGCTCAATGGGATAGCACTTGGTAAGTGTTTTACTATAGAGTTCTACACCATGTGCTCCACGACTATAGATTAGGCGGGGGCAGTAGAACTCTACTTTCTCTTTGAACACTCTCGCACCGTCATTCATGCGATAGAGCACCTCAAAATCCTCATCAGAGCCACGCACAATATCGGCATACTCAAGATTCTCAATGACGGTACCCAGCAGTTTGATTGCCTCACCAGCATGATTGCGACGGAAGTTGACATCATAATAAATGATGGCCCCCGCGCGGCGTGCTTCATCAAGCAATGCCGCTACCTTGTATCTCATATTGGGATTAAGCGCATAGTAAGAGCCAAAGAGCACGATATCATCGCATTCTATCTTGGGGCACTCCCAATCAGCGCGCTTGGCAAAGGGATCCTTATAAAAGGAATAAGCAGCATTGTTATCATCATCAAGGAAGGCCAATGATATAGGCGACTTGCAGTCGGCATATTCAGTAAGATAGTGGTCATCTACACCATTCGCTGCAAGAAACGAGCGTACGATACCTCCTACCCTATCATCACCGATCTCGCTGACAAAGCAAGCGGGTACACCCACTCGACCGAGCGATATCATAGAGTTAAAGGTAGAGCCGCCAGGTACAGAGGTGGCAGCCACACCATTCTTAAAGAGGATGTCGAGAATAGTTTCTCCTATACCAATGATTTTGCGCATATTCGTTTGTTTTTCCTTATAACATTTTTTATCCCAAAAAGGTCCTTACGCTCCCTACATTTATTTAAAAATTTTAAATTCGTACCCTTCGGAAAGAAGCCATTCTATAGCACGGGGGAGGGCGTAGTAGAGATTGTGAGTAGCACGGAGCGAATCATGAAAAGTGATAATAGAGCCGTTACGAGCATACCGCTTCACCTTGCTTAACACCTCATCACCTGTAAGTTTAGGATTGTAGTCGCGTGTTACCAAATCCCACATGATGATACGGTAGCGCTCACTCAAGGCACGATACTGACTCATGCGCATAAAGCCATGGGGAGGGCGAAACAGATTAGAATGAACGAAGTTATCGGCCTTCTCCACATTGGACACATAACTATCGGTATGGTGCTCAAAGCCCTTGAGATGATTGTGTGTATGATTACCTATGCGATGCCCACGCTCAACAACCATCCTATACACATCGGGATGCTTGCGCACATTATCACCCACCACGAAGAAAGTAGCCTTTATGCCATACTTATCTAGCACATCCAGCACCCAGGGCGTCACTTCGGGAATGGGACCATCGTCAAAAGTAAGGTAGACAGACCGTTCAGATGCATCCATCCGCCAGCATGCACGCGGGTACAGCTGGCGGATGAATCGTGGGGGTTGCTCAATAAACATATTACTTTACCCTTAACTCCAACTCGCTGTACAGCATGTCGAAGAGTTCCGAGTAGTGCTCCATTGCCTCCTTGTCGCCACAACGCTCCATGATCTGCATGGTCTTGACCAATGTGCTCAAGTAGTTGCGCACCTCGCCAAACGAAGCATTAAAGCGCTTGTCATCAAGGCTCAAGTACCATGAGATATACTCAATATCATTGTTGGCTACCTGCGAAAGAATCTCCATCGCCTTCTCCTTCTCGCCCAAAGAGAGATAAGCCTGACCAATCAGGTGCGACTGGCTCTGCCAATAGTTGTGCGGAAGGATAGAAGCGGGGAACTCCTCATCGCACTTATTGAGCACTGCAAGCGCCTTATCCTTCTTACCCTCGCGGATGAGCTGGTTGGCCAGCATGGTATAAAGGCGACGATGAGTATAGCCCATGCGAGCGATGGTCTCATCGATGTAGATGCCAGGATTGCTCATACCGCCAAACTTGAAGCGATTCATCAAGTTGTTGTACATCGCCTCACTGTCTACAGCAAATCCGTTCGGCGCAAGGCCCAACTGACGGAAGTTGAACGGAGTGATACGATAAGCCAATCCCTCCTGAATGAAGAAGGGCTCAAGACCCACATAGTTGTCGCTACCCACAGTAGTAGACATATAGAGCGGGCGCTCCCAGTTGGTGCTTGCCAACATCTCGAGCAGCATGATATGATTCTTGGTCAGCAAGTTGCGTCCCTTGAGTGATATAACCATACGGTCGGGCATCTTGGCCATAGTCTCCTCATCGGTAGCGCCACGATACTGCTCGGGGATAAACATGCCCGAGCGCAGCACTGCGGCCTTGTCGAGTGTGATATACACCGTATCAGTAGGTATGTAGTGCAAGTTTTCATCCTTGCTCTTCACCCAATAGTCGAGGATGTTGCGCAGTTCGAAGGGATTCTCGCCAAACTTACGACGAGCACCAGCAGGCTGTTTCTTATAGAGTTCGAGTACAGCGTTCTTCGCCTCAGGGCGAATCTCTACATAGTCATTGGTACCCTCCACATAGTCGAGTCGCTCCCACTGTATGGGCACTGAAGGCGAATCGTAAGCAGGACGGCGCATTTGGTCGATGTACCAATCGGTCTGCAAGTACGAGAGGTTACATACGCGGCTATCGGTACGCACACCCTCCACCTCCTGATTATACCAAAGTGGGAAGGTATCGTTATCACCATTCGTAAAGATGATGGGCGCACCCTTCTCGGGGAGCGTATTGAGATAGTTGGCGCCAAAGTCACGAGCCATGTATCGATCACTGCGGTCATGGTCGTCCCATGTCTGGCTCGCCATCTGCAGAGGCACCATCACACATACCAGCGTAGCAACGATGCCTGCCACAGCCTGATTCTTGGTCAGCTTCTGCAATGCCTGTGCAACACCAGCCACGCCCATACCAATCCAGATAGCAAAGGCATAGAATGAAGCCGCATAAGCATAGTCGCGCTCACGAGGCTGCATAGGAGTCTGGTTGAGGTAGAGCACAATGGCCAAGCCCGTCATGAAGAAGAGCATCATCACCACCCAGAATTGGCGTGCGCCACGCTTGCCACAATTAGCCTGCCAGAAGATACCGATAAGGCCGAGTATCAGGGGCAAGCCATAGAATACATTGCGTCCCTTGTTGTCGCGCAACTCCGAAGGCAACAATGTCTGGTCGCCCACAAGAAGCTTGTCAATGAAGTTGATACCCGTAATCCAATTACCATGCTCTATCTCGCCATGACCCTGAATGTCATTCTGACGACCCACGAAGTTCCACATGAAGTAACGCCAGTACATGAAGTTCACCTGATAGGTGATAAAGAATTTCAAGTTGTCCAGCTGTGTGGGCACCTTCACCTTCTGTTTTTGTCCGCCCACATTGACCGTTGCCTCGCGACCTTTGATGCCGCCTACCCAGCCATCGTAGAGGTTGATGGTACCCCCTGCGCCGTTCGACCAGTTGGCATGATCAGCGCTATGCATACGAGGGAAGAGCATCGAAGGCTCCATGACATAATCCCTCTTGGTGCGCACCACAAAGTAGCGGTCCTTCTCATTCGCTTTGGCCTTCTCCTTGGGCATATACACTTTGGCACCCTCCTTCACTACAGGCACCAAGTATTGTCCCTCCACCTTGCGGGCAATCTTCGAAGCGTAGGTACCGCCATAGAAGAGCGGTGTATCGCCATACTGTTCACGATTGAGATAGCTTCCGAGTGTGAAGATATCCTCCGGAGAGTTCTGGTCCATCGGCGTATTGGCAGCCGAGCGCACCACGATAACGGCGTATGATGAATAGCCAATCACAATCATTAAGATTGACACCAACGCTGTGCTCATCACACGAGCACTCATGCGCCACTGTTCCTTCACCTTGTCGAGATTGAAGAGATAAACCGCCAACGCAGCTAGCACGACAAGTCCCAGCACCACGCACTTGACACCATGTCCGTAGAAGGGCAAGCCCGTAAGCGCCACCACCGAGATAAAAGCGATGTTTGTGCGCACCTTTGACACAGCAGCGTGCGTTTCCCAAATGCTCCACACAAGCGCACCTACCAATACCACGATGTAGATAATTAGACCCGTATTGAAAGGCATAGAGAAGCCATTCACAAAGAGCAGTTCAAACCATCCGCCCACCTTCACGATGCCCGGCACGATACCATACAGGATAGCTGCAATGAGCACTGCCGACACCACGAGCGCTACGAGCGAGCCTTTCCATCCCGCATTGGGGCGTTTCTTGTAATAATAGATAAGCACGATGGCAGGGATACACAGCAGGTTGAGCAAGTGCACACCCACCGAGAGCCCCATCATGTAGGCGATGAGAATCAGCCAACGGTCGCTATGTACACTGTCGGCCTCCTCCTCCCACTTGAGGATAAACCAGAACACCACCGCAGTGAAGAATGAACTGTAAGCATACACCTCGCCCTCAACGGCACTGTACCAGAAGGTATCGCTAAATGTATAGGCCAAAGCACCCACTAATCCGGCGCCCAAGATGGTAATCATCTGACCCGCCTTGATTGTAGTACTATTGCCACAGATGAGACGGCGTGTAAGGTGTGTGATACTCCAGAACAAGAACAGTATACACCCTGCGCTGAGCAGCGCCGACATCACATTCACCATGTAGGCCACCTGCGAGGGATCACTGGCTAACTGCGAGAACAAGTTTGCCGTGAGCATGAAGAAGGGCGCACCGGGCGGGTGACCCACTTCGAGCTTATAGCCTGTGGTGATAAACTCGGGACAATCCCAAAAACTTGCCGACGACTCGATAGTCATACAGTAGACCACCGCCGCCACGGCAAATACCATCCAACCCATGAGGTTGTTAATAAGTTTATATTGTTTCATTGTAAATGATATATATTATCAAATAGGGTGCGAAGTTAGTGTAAAAAAATGAATTATCAGCCATTTGCGCCTGGCAATTAGCGTTTATTCACATCCAATGCGCTATATTTTAGGTCCATCCGTTGGTCATTCGGTCCAAAAGTCCTACATTTGCAAGCAAACCATAACACGATTTACAAAAATGAAGAAGACACTCTTTCCCATACTAGCCTTGAGCCTCGTATGCTGTACCCCCCAAAGACAAGACACACAACACATCACCATCACCACCGATGATGCCGCTGACCGCAAAATCACTCTCGTACCCATGGGTAGCAGAGAGAACTCGGTGGACATGACCCTTGAGGACGGTGCCTACAGAGCCACCGTCAACACCAGCGAAACCGGTTTCTACAACTTGGTATCAGTCAAGGGAAGTTACCAAGTCATCGTCCCCTATTACGTTCCAGTAAGCAAGGGTGAGTCTACCGCACATCTCACCTTTGGGGAGGTCGGTGTACCGAGCATTGAGAGCGACAAGGACAACAACGCCCTCATCGCCTACACCACCACCTATGCCGACAATAGCCGCGCCATGTGGAAACTCTCCAAGGACGACACCGAAGCAGGCCGTGCCCTTCTGGAAGGCTACGCCACCAAGGCCGACTCCATCATCAGCCTCTACCATTGCTCCAAACCTGTAGCCGAGTACATCAGAACATGGGCATACATCAACGCCTGCGAAGGGTACAACTCCTTGACACGCATCCTCGGCATACCCGCCAAGGACATGCCCTACAGTCGCGAGGAGATTCTTCCTGAGCCCCACACCATGCTCAACACGTCCACCGCTTCGCTCTTCCCCAGCACACCGAATATCATCTACTCAAGCATCCCCAACAAGAACGACCTCGACAGCGCACTCACCTACGTGGAGCAATACTATACCGACACCACACTTGTAAAGAAGACCAAGGAGACCATAGCCAGCGTTTATGTGAGCCGTTACAATTACCGCAACGATTTCGATAAAGGTCTCGAGCGTCTGCAGTCCGCCACCGAACGCTACGGCCTCGATCCACGCCATGCCGAGGACTTCGCCAAACACCGCTCTGCCGTACCCGGACAACCCTTCCCTGATGGTATCGTGCTCCAAGATCGTGACGGTAACATAATAGATTTCAGCACCTTCCGCGGGAAGTACGTATATATTGACATGTGGGCAAGCTGGTGCGTACCCTGTCTCCGCGAAGTGCCTGTACTGCAAGAGCTCGAGAAGAAGCTGAAGAACAAGAAGGTAACCTTCGTATCCATCTCCATCGACGCCAACAAAGAAGTTTGGTTAAAGAAGATGGACGAGAAGAACATGCACGGCCACCAGCTGTGGAATCCCGAAGGCACACTGGGCAAAGCCCTCAATGTAAAGGGCATCCCCTTCTTCGCCATCTATGACCCCGACGGCAACCTCTACATGCATGGCGCACCGCGCCCTAGCCAAGGTCCTGGATTAGTAGAGCTTCTCGAAGGGCTGAAATAACGAAAATCTCCCATTTCATCGGATATAATCAAATGAAATCAACAGAGGGTATCATGCCAGTGATACCCTCTCTCTTTTTACAAGGAGCCTTGAAAAATCTCGGCCAACCCCGAAAAGAAACCGCATAATTTTCCGCATATTTTTCGTCTTATCTCACTTATTAACAGCCATATATACCATGCATATGCAGAAATTATGCAGTTCCCTTATTTTTTGGATACAATATCGCAATTCACCAATGCCTGACGCACCTCTCATAGAAGCGAAACATTTTCGCGAGCAATTATCTATCTCCCCATCAAATGCATATACATCCCGAAGGTTAGCAGAAAACAAAGCGACATATAAATTCCATAAAAGAGTTAAGAACACCAATAGCATATAAGACACCCATCACCAACTACCGACGTGCGCCACGCTAACTACCGCGCCATCCCGAGCTAACTACAAAGGCGTACCGCGCTAACTACCGCGGGAATCTTTTCACAGGTAAGAAATACGACTATCGGTAAAGCGAAAAATATTTATCTATCCTCCGAGAAGGATGTCTAATTTATTATGCATTGCCACCTTATTGCCCAGCATCCTCTCTCCTCTATTAGAAGTCATGACTATCCGCGTGTTAATTCGCACCTATCCGCCCCCTTTCATGGAAAAATAAAGCTACTGCATAATCCTACATAAATTCATGCCTATCACGCTGATTATATACGAGTTAATGCTAAAAATTATGCAGTTTCTCTCTACATTGCCATTGTATTCCGTTTGCGTTCCTCGTAATATCCTGAAACTGAAACCATAAGAGTAAGCTAAAAGGCCTTAAAAAGTCGTCTAACCCCTTAAAAACAGGGGAAATACACCACAAATATATGTTTTACAACATTTTTTCAAACAAAATGATTGCGTTTAATAAATTTTGTTTTACATTTGCGCCCTCATTTGAGCAATAGGTATACATTTTTCAACAAAATAACTATTATTAATATTTAAATTTTTTAAGGTATGAAGAAAAACTACTTCTCTATCTTGTTTGCTGCTTTGATGTTGTTCGTGGCTATGCCCGTTTCAGCTGAGGTTAAGAGCATGGCTGACTTGTATGGTAAGTACAAGTTTACAGCAACTATCACACCCACAGAAGCTGGTCAAGAGTACACTCACCTTTGGAAGAGCGAGTGTGAGGTAATCATCACAAAGGGTGCTAACGGTAACGTTGGTTCTGTTACTGGTCTTTTGGGCGCCGAGGCAACTCAGTCTGTGTCTAAGATTGACCTTACAAACAACCACTTTGATGTAATCAACCCCAATCCCAACAACTACGGTTTGTTTACTCCTTACCCCGATGCTGTTGGTGTTACTGATCCTACTCTTGAGGACCTCCAGTTGTACACCATGGAGTACCACTACAACCCCGAGACAAAGGAAATTACAATTCCTGATTTCTCTATCGCAGGTTTGTCATGGCCTGCTCCTGACTATGTATTGACAGCAAATGTGCTTGCCAACGTTACTAACGTAAAGATGGAACTCATCGAGGCTGAAGTAATCGTTATCCCCGAGATTGCTGGTGAGTGGACATATACTCCGTACTATGCTGACAACGATTCAACTATCTTCAAGGAGTTCACAATGAACGTTGTTGCTACTGACGACACCAACAAGAATTGGGACGTAACATTCTCATTCGAAGGTTATGGTGAATTCACATTGCCCGGTACATTTGACGGCCTTGAATTTAACATCCCTTACGACAGCTTGTACCTTGACGTAGAGAATAAGATTCGCTTCGGTAAGAAAGCCGACAAAGCAAGTTCATTCTCTTTCACTTACAACACCAAGACCTTGATGTATCAGAACGATGCTTTCTACATCTATAAGGAGGAAACAGATACTGTTATAAGAGTTCAAAGACTCCGTGGAGGTTCTATCAAGCGCGAAGACCCCAATGCTTACAAGTGGGATGGCACCTATGAGGTTAGCGTTAAGTACAACGAGGATTACGATGAGGCTGACGGCGTTGAGTTCCCTAAAAACTTCGACATGGTTGTAGTAGAGAGCAATGGCTCGTACGTTGTAAACAAGTTCCTCGGCTACGATTGCTCATTCGCATTCACTCCCAGCGAGAATGGCAAGTCTGCTACAATTGATTTGAAGGGTTACTATGGCTTTGTATGGCTCACATCTCTCGGTGAGATCAATGGTGACTACGCATACTATATCCTTACCGACGTTAACGGCCAATCTACGTCATTGACCGTTACACTGAACGAGGATGGTTCATTGTCAATCGACGACTTCTCTGTAAGCTACCACTTGTGGATGGCAGATACCAACAAGGCTATCGCATCTATGTCAAAGGTTAGCGCTTCAAAGTTTGAGTACGATTGGGATGGCGAGTACACACTCAAAGCAACTGTAGAGGCAGAAGGAGAGTATCCCGCAGAGTTTAACGTAGTGGTAGAAGCTACCGAGAATGGCTATATCATCAAGGAGTTCATGAACAATGATGTTTACACCTTGAACCAGGGTAACATGATGTTGAATGCTAATGGAAAGACCGCAAGCATCGCTCTGACCAAGTACTATGGCTACTGTTTCGTAGGTGGTAGCTATCCTGACTACGTAACATTGAATGACAAGGAGGGTAACGCTACATCTCTTAACCTTGTTTACAACGATGGCGTCATCACCATGGATGACTTCACAGTAAACGCATTCAACTGGGATACCAACGAGTCAAGCAAGCTCGCCACATACAGCAATGTAGTCCTCACCAAGAAGAACGCAGACAATGCTATTGAGAAGAACGTAGTTGAGACCAATGCTGTAGAGGGTATCTTCGACCTCCTCGGTCGCAAGCTCGATGCTATCACAGTTCCTGGCCTTTACATCGTAAACGGCAAAAAGGTCCTCGTTAAGTAAAACACTTAAATATCTTACCGGAACATGTTAAAGTGCTTTCCGCATTTTGCGGAGAGCACTTTTTTTATTAATTTTGCCGATGAATTTTACCTTGGAATATTGTGTAATATAAGAACTTAACAAAATAGATGGACAAGACTAATCCAATAAGAACTTTTGTCGGCAAAATATGCTGTACAATCTTGATGGTGCTGATGGCCCTCCCAACCTTCGCGAGTGATACTGAAGATGGAAACACCACAGTATCCGGTGTAGTGGTAGACAAGAAGAACAAAGAGCCATTAATTGGTGTAAGCGTTGCCATTTGGAAAGACGGAAAGATAGAAACAGGTGCTACCACCGACTATGAAGGATCCTTCTACATTTCCACCTCCTTGACAAACTTCGAGGTGCAATTCTCATACATGGGATACAAGGATGTGACGATAAGTTCAAATTCGCACAAGCTTAATGCGATGCACATCGAATTGGAGGAAGATGCCAACACGCTCGGCGACGTTGTCGTAACAGGTTTTGTAACCAAAAACAAGGAAACCTTTACTGGTGCCGTTACTGAGATGTCAGGCTTGGAGCTACGACAGGTGTCGGGAACAAATCTCATCGGTGCGATTTCAGCCCTTACACCAGGTATGGCCATGGTGCAGAACACCAGTCAGGGGTCAAACCCCAACCATACCCCCGAGTTGGTGCTCCGCGGTATGAGTTCGTTCTCAAACAGTGGCCAACAAGTCAATCAACCGACCATCATCCTTGACGGTACCGAAATTACCATGCAGGATCTCTATGACCTCGATATCAACGAGGTAGAAAAGATCACCGTACTGAAAGATGCTTCTGCTACCGCCCTCTACGGATCAAAGGCAGCCAATGGCGTTATCGTCATCACACGTAAGCCTATCCATGAGAGCACAGTACGCGTACAGTACAACTTCACTGGCAACCTACAGTTTCCCGTATTGAGCGACTACAATGTGCTCAACGCAAGCGAAAAGTTGGAATATGAGCGTTTGGCGGGTCTTTACGACGCACATGGCGCTATAAGCTCAACGACAAAACTACCCTTGCAATATGAATATGATGAGCTATACAACCAACGATACAAGCTCATCAGAGCTGGTTTGAATAGCGACTGGTTATCACAGCCTGCACGTATAGCATTCTCAAACGACCACTCACTACGTGTATATGGCGGTGCAGCAAACTTACGCTATGAATTGACTGGACGTTTCGGCGACACTCGAGGTGTAATGAAGGACGACTACCGCAAGCGTCACAACCTCGGTTTCAAACTTGATTATCATTTGGGAACACTTGTCCTGTCAAACCGCACCACATACCAAGAGGTAAACGTAAAGAACACTCCCTATGGTTCGTTTTCACAATATGTACAGATGAACCCCTATGACAGAATCTACAACGAGGATGGTACCCTCAACACCAACCTTTCGTGGAGTATCGACAACCCGCTCTACGAAGCCACATTGGGCAGTTTCTCTACAAGCGGCACCCGCACATTGAGTAACAGTACTGACTTGCGTTGGGATATCAGCAAGATGTTCCTCCTCACTGGACACTTTAACGTGACAAGCGAGATGGGATCAAGTGACATCTTTACATCGCCCAAATCATTGGTATACAAGGATATTACCGACTTGAGCAAAAAGGGACAATACACCAAGGGTGTTTCGGAAGGAACAAGTTATAATGGTAACTTGGTAGGTACATTCAACAAGTTCTTCGAGGACGAGTCGCTCATAAGCCTTTCTACAGGTTGGGAGATAAATTATTCTAACAGCAATAGCGAAACGATACAGGCTATCGGATTCTTCAACGATCAACTCGCTTACATCGGCAACGCCGTAAGCTATCCGACCAGCAGCAGACCCTATGGTACACAAGCAGAAACAGCCGACGTGGGTGCCTTCGTGACGGGTAACCTTTCATGGCGTAACCGCTACTTTGTCGATGGAACATGGCGTACAACAGGTTCTTCACAGTTCGGTGAGAACAACCGCTATGGACATTTTTGGTCAAGTGGTCTCGGCTGGAACATTCTCAACGAGCCCTTCATGAAGGGAGTGAAACGCCACTTCGACATCTTCAAGTTGCGTGGAAGTACGGGATACACAGGTAAAGTAAGCTTCAGCCCCTTCCAGGCGATGACTATGTACCAATACCAAAATGATTACGAATACAAGAACGGCATTGGAGCAATTCCAGTCACTATTGGTAACGTTAACCTGACTTGGGAACGCACGATGAACTACAACGTGGGATTTGACCTCAGTATGTTTGACCGTCGCTTGAACTTCACCGCTGATGCCTATATACGAAACACAACCGACCTCTTGCTCGACCAATCAAAAGCTCCCTCTACAGGTGTGACTACTGCCAAGGGCAACTTGGGTGAGATGCAGAACAGAGGCTTGGAGTTCCAACTCGACGGATACGTAATCCGCACCAACGATTTCTACTGGCGCTTGGCAACAATGGGCTATACCAACCAGAACAAAATCACCAAGATTGGCAACGCGTTGGAGGAGGTTAACAAACAGAACCAGGCGAACACCTCTACTTCACTTACTCCCCTTCCCCAATATGCAGAAGGAGAGAGCGTGACAGCACTAAAATTGGTACGCTCAGCTGGTATCGACCCTGCCACGGGTAAGGAAGTATACATCAAACGCGATGGTACGCTCACCTTCGATTACGACCCTGCAGACCGCGTTCTCATCGGTGATACCGAACCTGTATACACAGGCACATTCAGCACCAATGTATTCTGGAAAGGATTTAGCATATATACATTGTTCAACACCCGCATGGGTGCATGGGTGTACAACACCACTCGCGTAAGCAAAGTCGAAGGTAGTGACCCTTATTACAATGCCGACCAGCGCGTATTTGACGATCGTTGGAAACAGCCCGGTGACGTGGCTTTCTATAAAGACATTGCAGACAGCAGCCGTCCCAAGCAAACCACACGTTTCGCCGAGCAGGAGTATACACTGTCACTCGGCTCACTCAACATTGGCTATGAGTTTGACCCCAAGGTATGTAAGTCTCTGCATGTGAAAAACCTCCGTACGGGTATCAATTTTACAGACATCTTGCGCTTCTCAAGTGTAAAGATCGAACGAGGTACCGACTATCTTTACAGCCAGGGATTTGAGTTCTATTTGAATGTGACACTATAAGAATGATGACGACTATGAAGAAGATTATATATATTATACACTTAGCTGTTGCCCTATTTGCGACAACATCATGCGAGGACTTTCTCAATATTACTCCCGAAGGACAAGCAAAACGTGACGAATTGCTCGAATCTGCCGAGGGCATTGAAGATGCTATGTATGGTGTATATGCACAGTTGCGTTCAAACACATTGTATGGCCAAGAGCTACACTTCCATACACTTGAAGTAATGGCTCATAACTTGCATTGCGAAGGAAACACCACCTTAACAGCATTGGGTAATTTCGAATATGACAACACCAATGTCGAGTCACTATTTGAGAAAATTTGGACTGCAATGTACAAGAACATCTCCAATGTCAACTGTGTACTTGACGCACCGCTCGTGGCCAATGCAAAGGAATTTCCCTATACTATCTACAAGGGTGAAGCGCTCGGTCTTCGTGCCTTTATGCACTTTGACCTTGTGCGTATCTTCGCCGAGCAATATACAGAAAACAATAATGCTGAGGGTATTCCCTATGCTACAAGTTTTTCTTTGAACACGCCCGCCTTTGAGAGCCTCAAGGACAACTACAAGCACATCATTGCAGACTTGTTAGAAGCAGAGAAACTCCTTGCCGATGAGGAAGAATATGAGGGCCAAGGCAACTATATGCTTGACCGCCAAATTCACTTCAACAAGCATGCCGTGAAAGCAACACTTGCAAGAGTGTACCTGACCATGGGCGACAAGGAGAATGCTGCAAAGTATGCCAAGGAGGTTATTGATGACAAGAAATACTACCTGAAGGAGATGACCGAGGTGCAGAATGACCTTGCTGGAGTCCTTTCAAAGAAGGAATGTATTTTTGGTATATACCATTCAGGCTTTTACACACAAGTTTATACGAAATTGCAGTTGATGACCACCTTCTCCTCTCTCAACTTGCGTTCTGACTTCAAGAATATCTATGAGAACAATGACTATAGAGTAGATGCTTACTTCTCGACAGCAACTCAAGGCTCTGACCAAGTATATCGCCTAAGCAAGCTTACAGATGTCTACGAATTGAACAACAATGTCGAGTTACGTCCTTCGGATCTTATCCTCGGTATCAATATGATAAGAATCCCCGAAATGTACTACATCATGTCCGAGACTCTACTTGAAAAGGATGCAGAACAAGCTATGACATACCACAATGAAGTGCGCCTGCATCGTGGACTCGAGCCACTTGACACCCTCTTAACAATACAACTTATTAATGAAGAACGTTACAAGGAGTATATCGGTGAGGGACAGCTTTGGTTCAACATGAAGCGTCAGAATTTGTCTATAAAATCTTCGAACAACGTTACCACATTTGAGGGAAGCAAAGCGATATATGCTGTACCCATCCCTGATATTGAAAAAGAAAACCGTTTTTGATATAGCGCATAGAGATATATGAAAAATCTACTTAAAAACACTGTATTATTACTCTTGGGAGTATTATGTTTCACTGCATGCGAAACCGAATATCTCAAGTTTGACGCATCGCATAATGGCGTGTATTTCACTACCGATAAACTTAAGTACTCATTCAGTGTAACTTCCGACACCATCCACGAATATCTTTTCAAGATGCCCATACAGATAATGGGACTCACCAGCAAGCAGGGCCGCGAGGTAGCATATAGAGTGAATGAAGATTCTACTACCGCAGTGAAGGACGTGCACTATACATTAGGCAAGGCCATTATAGCTCCAGACTCTATTACTGGCTATATTCCCATCACCATCTTGCGCGACAACCTCGAGGGAAGCTATGCCGAAGGATATACTACCTATCGCCTATACATCGAGTTGATAGATAACGACTATTTCACTCCTACACTTGACACATTGAGTCAGGCACGCTTGTTGCAGTTTGACAATGCCATAGATATTCCTGAATGGGTTGATTGGAAGGGAGATAAGATATGGCGCCCAGGAGAGCCTCATCCCAATCTTGGCAGCTGGCATCCCTATACCTACATCAAGTTGGTAGAGCAGTTCCATACTATTAAAAATATTGACAACATGTATGAGACCTACCAAAAGATGGCGACATATTATGGTGGCGAGAATCTTGAGAAAGTACCGTATGCAGCATTCCACCCCTATGAACACATCATGCGTAAATACGTTTTTGCTCCTTTGTATGAGTATTTTAACAATGAGGAAAATAAAGAGGCGATATTAGAGATGTACCCCGACTATCCTTTTGATTTCCCTAACCCTTATGAAGAACAAGAATCAGTACAATAACACCTTGTCCAATATGAAAACAAGCAAATATATTCTTTTGGCAGTAGCTATACTCTCTTTTGCCTCTTGCTACAGAGATGAAAGCACCGATGCAACCTCCCCTATTGCAGAGATTTTTATTGACGAAAGCAACCTTGAAAAAGAGTACAATATACATAAGAACGATACGCTAATTATCAAACCCATAGTCACTCAATCAAACAAGGCATTACCTTTGTCTTATAAATGGGAGCTTGACCAAAAGGTTGTTTCTGAGGAGAAGGATTTCTTCTATGTAGGTAACATGCTCGGTACATATAGCGGACGACTGATTGTTGAGAACGAAGATGGTAAGGCCTTCTTCACCTTCATGCTGAACGTGAACTCCCCCTACGAGTATGGAATAACTGTACTCAGCAAAGATGCTGATGGACTTCCTCACATCGCCTTCATGCAGGAACCGATGAAGGAAGGAGATAAGAGAGAGTTCTACAGTGAGAACTGTCTGGAAAAGAACAACCCTGGTGAAGCCTTCTCATCTAACCCTTCGGACATCGTACAAACAAAGGGTACGCTAATCGTAGCTTGCCAAGGTAACGACAGCGAGGAAGATGGCGCGGCAATCTACTTCTTGAACGAAAAGACCTTTGTCGTCGAGAACATCGTGAAGTCCAAAGAATACAAGACTTTCAAACCCACCAAATTATTCACCCCAGAAGAGAGCTACGACGGTAGCGCCTATCCCGTACTTTCTGCTGATGGAAAGATGTACTCTTTGCCCACATACAATGCGGTATTGCAACCCTCACACAATCTGTTGTCAACATACGCACAGACAGGATTTGTCATAGGTAATGCAATAAATAATGACATTATCTTATGGGACAATGAGGTAAATGGGCTCGTTTGTATCTACAATGGCTATGGACCTTACTATTGTGGCGACAAATACTTGCTTACTCGCGAAAAACTTTCGGAAGACAAGTACTATAATGAGAGATTCAAAATTCTAAAGGGAGTAGCTACACTCGTGCCAATTAAAAAAACAGCGACACAGACATCACAGTCTAGACGCGAAGTACTCGTTTTAGCTCAAGCGGAAGACCACATACAAAGACTCATCATCTCAACATTTTTCTGGAGACATATCGAAGGTACCGCAGCTGACTATGAAATATTAGTAAATGGCGGAAATTTCTCTAAAGTATCTGGAAGAAATTACTCACTTATTAATGAGAACACTCCATGTATTGCCAATGAAACCTACAGAACACTTTTGTTTGCTAATGGCAATACGGTCATGAAGTGGAAGTACACAGGCGAGGATTGGCTTAATGATGCTGTTGATTTGCTTTCTGTGGGTAGTAAGGATGCTATCATCACCTCTTTTGAAATAAGTGACGACCACCTAAAGACATACGTAGCCTTTTATGAGCCCAACCAAAAGGGTAAGAACGGAAGTGTGTGGGTGTTTGACACAAACAACGGAAAGGTGCTCGAAAAGTACGACAACGTCTGCTACGAACCTGTAGAGGTCTTCTACAAGAAAAAGAACCAGGAATAATAGACTGACATATATGCGCTTACTCACCGCTCTCATCCTATTGTTGAGCACTGTTGCCGCAAGTGCCCAGCAGCTCCCTATGGACCCTGCTGTGCGCTATGGTAAACTTAAGAATGGACTTACCTACTATATCAGTCCCAATAAGAGGGCCGCAGGAAAAGCGGAGTTCTACATCGTGCAGCGCGTGGGGTCTATCCTCGAAGAGGAGAACCAGCGAGGCTTGGCTCATTTCCTTGAGCACATGGCATTCAATGGTACCAAGAACTTCCCTGAGAAATCACTGATCAACTTCTTGGAATCAAACGGTGTGCGATTTGGCGTAGACATCAATGCCTACACAGCCTTTGACCAGACGGTGTACAGCATATCGAATGTTCCCGTACAGCGCACTGGGATGGCAGACTCATGCCTACTCATCCTGCACGACTGGAGCGGACACATCACCCTAGATGCCCAAGAGATTGATGCTGAGCGTAAGGTGATACACGAGGAGTGGCGCACCAAGCGCAATGTGCGCGACCGTATCTACGATCAGACACTACCTAAGCTATTCCCCGACAGCAACAGATATGCCTACCGCATGCCTATCGGACTGATGGAGGTGGTGGATAACTTCCCTCACCAAGCACTGCGCGACTATTATCACAAGTGGTATCGCCCCGACCTCCAAGCCATTATCGTGGCTGGCGACATAGATGCGAACCATATAGAGCAGCAAATTACAGAGCTTTGGAAAGATATTCCCCTCCGCAAAGATGCTGCAGAACGAATTTATTACCCAGTAGCAGATAACACTACACCTATCGTAGCCATTGGCACCGATGCCGAGCTGACTACAGGCACCCTACGCATAAGCTACAAGTATGACCCACTGCCTGCCGACATGCGCCTCACCATGCAGGGGCGCAGAGAGGAGTACATCAGGGCCATCATCGTGGCGATGCTCTCTACACGAATCCACAACCAAATGGCACAAGAAGAGGTGCCGAATGGCATTAAGGTAAGCTTCTTCGACGGTGACTACTCTTTGGCGATGACCAAGAAGGCCTTCTCGGCTACAGCCACCTTTGGTGGGGACAACTGGACACAAGCAATGAACGCGCTGATATACCAACTGAAGCGCACGATGGAGCATGGCTTTACCACTGAAGAGTTTGCACGCTCACAACAACAGATACAGGCATGGATACCTTCACTCGAAGCGGGCACAGGCAGCATCACCTCCAATGAGGCCCTTGTGCAGCGATGTATGGCACATTTCCTGCACCACCAGCCCCTACTCTCACAAGCCGAAGAGGCAAAGGTATACCGCTACATCCTTGATAGTGTAACATTGGCCGATGTGAACGCCCGATTCAACCAGTTCCTATACACTCCAAACGGTATGGCCATCCTACTACAAGGACAAGAGCGCAAGGGAAACACCTGGCCCACTGAAGCCGAAGTGATGAAGACTTACGAGCAGGCATGGAGCCAAAAAACAACCCCTTACAAGATTCCCGAGTTGGAGCCTGCACTTGAACTGATGCCCCAAAAGCCCCAAGCGGGAAGCATCGTCAAGGAAAAGTATAACAAGACTTACGGCACGCACGAACTCCTTCTTGACAATGGAGCAAAAGTGATACTGAAGTCTACCGCTAGCAGCCGCGAAGAGATCAGACTGACAGCCATTAGTCATGGAGGAACATCATTGATGCCCGATGCCGACTACAACAACATCAATGCCATCAACGCCCTACCCTCATTAGGTGGTCTTGCCCACCTACCCAGCAAAGATCTTGGCCGTGCCATGCGAGGAGGCAGTGCTTCATACCAAACCAATGTGGGCACCCTCACCGAGTCGTTTACCGGTACATGTCGCCCCACCGATGCCGAACAACTGCTGCAACTACTTCACCTGCGCTTCACGACAATGCGTCAAGACACTGCAGCCTTCGAGCGTTGGCAACAACGAATGAGACAGACCGTAAGCCAGCGCATAGAGAGTCCCATGACACTCTTCAGCGACACATTGCGAGAGACCATGTATAAGCCTCATCCACGCAGCCGCAGAGCATCGTTGGACCTTGCCGATAGCGTAGACTATCACCGCACATGCCAGCTCTTCATGGAGCGCTTTGCCAATGCCGCAGACTTCACCTTCATCTTCGTAGGAAAGGTTGACATTGAGGCACTGCGCCCCCTCATCTGCCAGTATATAGCCTCATTGCCCGGCAATCCCAAGCAGAAAGAGCAGGCCAACCTCGCAGCCCTTCCCTCACTGAAACGCGGCAAGCATGTCACCCATATACAAATCCCCGAAGCAGGAGCAGCTACCATGGTAATATACAATATCTTGGCCAAGAAGCGCTATAGCCAAAAGAACAGCATAGCTTGCTCTGTGCTCAGCGAGGTGATGAACACCCTCTGCACTGAAACCCTGCGCGAGCAGGAGGGAGGCACCTACAATGTATCGGTAACCTCTCGCATTTCGCGCCAACCTGCCGATGAGCTAACGCTGATGTTCAACTTCAACACCAACCCCGAGCAAGCCGAGAAGCTCCTGCAACAAGCCATTTCCCTATTGGCCCAAGTAGCCACAGAGGGTCCCTCGCCCGAAGCCTTCAACAGCGCCCTCGAGTACCTAAAAAAGAGACATGCCGATTATCGAGGCTCCAATGCCTACTGGATGGAAACACTCACCGAGCAGATGCGCTACCAATCAGACGACATGCTCACCAATGACAAGGCACTGCAAGAGGTTACCCCCAAAGATGTGCAGAGCATAGCCCGCCGCTTGATCCGCTCCCCTCATACAGCAGAGGTCATCTTGAATGGCGCGCAATAAACCATATACGATAAAATATCAAAGGCTCTTCCCTGCAGGGAGGAGCCTTTATCTTTTTATATTTATCAATAAGTCGCTGTTTTTATTTACACCGGTTTGCCAATGAGGGTGGCAGAGCTGGCGTCGGTGATCTCTACCATTACGAAATCGCCTATGCGGTAGTTCTGCTTGTCAAACACTACGGTCTTGTTCTGCTCGGTGCGGCCGCAGAGCTGTTCGCGTGAGCGCTTTGAGTAGCCTTCGGCCAGTACCTCGTAGGTCTTGCCGATGCAGCGGCGGTTGCTCTCGGCAGAGAGTTCGTTCTGCACGGCGATGATTTCGTTCAGGCGGCGTATCTTCACCTCTTCGGCGATGTCGTCGGGCAGGTGGCGGCTGGCGTATGTGCCGGGGCGCTCGCTGTACTTGAACATGAATGCCGAATCGTATTCGCACAATCGCATGAGCGAGAGTGACTCCTGATGGTCCTCCTCCGTTTCAGAGTGGAAGCCCGAGAAGATGTCGGTACTCAATCCGCAGTCGGGCACGATGCGGCGTATAGCCTCTACACGCTCGAGGTACCACTCGCGGGTGTACTTGCGATTCATCAGTTTGAGCACGCGTGAGCTACCGCTCTGCACGGGCAGGTGGATGTGCTTGCAGATGTTGGGCACCTCGGCAATGGCCTGCAGTGTCTCATCGCTCATATCCTTGGGGTGCGAGGTGGTGAAGCGCACGCGCATCTGCGGAGCAGCAGCAGCCACCATGCGCAGTAGCATGGGGAAGGTGATGACCTCGCCCTCACGCTCGAAGCGGTACGAGTTTACATTCTGTCCCAGGAGTGTCACCTCCTTGTATCCCTTCTGTGCCAGGTCGTTCACCTCGGCGAGGATGCTCTCCACATCGCGGCTACGCTCGCGGCCACGGGTGTAGGGCACGATGCAGTAGTGACAGAAGTTGTTGCATCCACGCATGATAGACACGAATCCCGAGATGTGGTTGCCACAGATGCGCGAGGGGATGACATCGCGGTAGGTTTCTGTGGTCGACAACTCTACATTCATAGCCTTCTCGCCTGCCTCGACCTGTGCTATGAGGTCGGGCAACGAGAGGTATGCGTCGGGGCCCGCCACGAGGTCCACGCCATAGTTTTCGATAAGGTTTTCCTTCACGCGCTCGGCCATGCATCCTACCACGCCGATGATGAGCTTGCGACCTTTCTTGCGCAAGGCGTTCAGTGCATCGAGTCGGTGCAATATCTTCTGCTCGGCATTGTCGCGTATGGAGCAGGTGTTCAGCAATATGGCGTCGGCCTTATCGAGATTTTCGCAGGGGTCATATCCTGCCATCTTCATCACCGAAGCTATCACCTCACTATCGGCCACATTCATCTGACAGCCGTAGGTTTCTATGTATAGATACTTCGTACACTCCTTATCGTTCTGCATAGTCATTGTAGTTTATATTTCAAGGTGCGAAGATACGGCTATTTTGCGAATAAATTGCCAAAAACCACGCTTTTAGATTTCTTTTCCTTGCTAAAAAGTGTGTAAATCTACTTTTTTCTTAAAAATTCAGGGTGTTTTCTTTGCCATTAGGAAAAAAAGCCTCAACTTTGCACAAAACATTAGATTTTTTCATAGTTAAGGTTTAGGTTAAATGGAAGAGAGGGGCTGTGAAGTTCCTCTTTTTGTATTTTTTATGCTCCTACGAGCGTGTCCTCAACTCCCAGAAGGCCACCGCTGCAGCCGCAGCCACATTGAGCGAGTCTACGCCATGCGCCATAGGGATGCGCACCACATGGTCGGCAGCGGTGATCACCTCGCGGGCAAGTCCATCCCCTTCGGTTCCCATCACGATAGCTAGCTTGGGCGCAGCTTTCAGTACGGGGTCGTCGATAGATACCGAGTCGTCGGTCAGCGCCATGGCCGCAGTGGCAAACCCCTCGGCGTGCATCTGTCCCTGTATATCGTCAATCCATGTCCAAGGCACGAGGAACACCGAGCCCATCGACACGCGTACGGCACGGCGGTTGAGCGGGTCGCAAGCCGTGCGAGTGAGCAGTACGGCATCGATGCCCAGCGCTGCCGCCGAGCGGAATATAGCCCCGATGTTTGTCGTATCGGTCACACCATCGATGATGACTACCCTGCTGGCACCCTTCACGATGTCTACCACATTGGGCATAGCAGGTCTGCGCATGGCACATAGCACACCGCGTGTCAAGGTATAGCCGGTGAGTGCAGCCAGCAGCTCGCGACTGCCCGTGTATACCGGCATGTCGGGATACCGGGCGATGATGTCGGCCGCATCGCCCGTGATATGGCGCTCCTCGCAGAGCAGTGCCAGCGGCTCGTGCCCCGCATCGAGGGCCACCCGTATCACCTTGGGGCTCTCGGCAATGAACACGCCCTTGTCGGGCTCTATGTCGCGGCGCAGCTGCGCCTCGGTAAGTGTGCTGAACACCTCCACGCCCGGATGGGCAAGCGATGTGATATGGATGATAGGCATAGGCTTATGTACTGGGATCTATGGTTTCGATGGCGAAGATACACATTTATATCGACAAAAACGCGCGCCGCCCCACGATTCGCACATTTTTTGTCCCTTGTTTTGAAATAAAAGCCGTACATTTGCCTACACAACCCGTCACACACAAAGCAAAGAGGATTATTATGAAAGAGATAGAGCGCAAGTTTCTCGTTACCGACGACAGCTACCGCACGCTGGCATACGACAAGTCAGACATCATACAGGGCTACATCAGCAGTGGCAACGGCCGCACGGTGCGTGTGCGCACGCGTGGTGACAAGGGCTACCTCACCATCAAGGGCCCCTCTATCGATGGCATCAGCCGCTTCGAGTGGGAGAAGGAGATCACCCTCGACGATGCCCGCGAGCTCTTCACCCTCTGCAGCGAGCGCATAGAGAAGACGCGCTACCTCGTGCACAATGGTCCCCACACGGTAGAGGTCGACGAGTTTCATGGCGAGAATGAGGGACTCGTATTTGCCGAGATCGAGCTGTCCGATGTAGACGAGCCCTACACCCTACCCCCCTACCTCGGCCGCGAGGTCACAGGCGACCATCACTACTATAACGCCTACATCTGCCGCCACCCCTACCATACATGGGAGGATGAGGTAGAGTAGCATGGTACAAAAATTTGTGCAAAATCCCGATGGAATGGACTTAATTCCCTCCCTTCCTACAATTTCCACCCACTATTAATGAGTAGCCATCAGATTCACTTCCCCTTTGAATCTGATATTAGACACATGTATATTATTCAGATGAGGCAGCACTGACAAAGGAGCAAATATACCCCTACTCCACAATCTCCGTTATCAGCTGGGCTACCCTGCTGGGGTGGTCTATGGCCAGTTGCCCGTGCTGCATGTGGGGGAAGCGGGTGATGTGGCAGTGGGGAGCCAGTGTGGCAAGGTGGCGGTACATATACTTGGCCACGAAGGCCTCGTGCTGGCCGTACCAGTAGTGCACATCGGTGCAGCGCACACGCTCCAGGCGCGAGGTGTAGATGGATTTGTAGGCATCGCGCACGGCACGCCCATAGCCTGAAGGATACACCTTCGCCAGTTCGTCGAGCAGGGTGTCAAAGTAGTGCGAGCGAAAGAGCCACTTGAAGAAGCCACTCATGTGATAGCTGCACCACACATTGAAGCTCTGATAATAGCGCAAGGGGTCAATACTCCATCGTGGCAGCGGTACTAGAGGAGCCGCATCGAGGATGACATGGTCGATAGTAATCTCGGCACGCTCTTGCAGTTTGGCCACGATGCACCCACCCATCGAGAGTCCATAAGCAGCATCTATATGCCCGCCGTATGCCGAGCAGATGTGTTGCACGAGCTGGTCCACCTGATCATCGATACTTGTAAAGGTAGAGGGTATAGCCTTGCTGTTGTCATCAAGGAGAAATCCGTCTACCTGCACCGCAACAATGTGGTAGCGGTCGCGCAGAAGCTCTATTAGCGGACCGAAGACCTGGTACGACACCCCAAGCCCATGAACGAGCATCAGCGTCTTGTGTGCAGAATTGCCAAAGGTGGTGAATAACATGGTATAGTGTGTGTCTTTATTATCTGTAACTCATTGCACATTTCTCATTACTCATAACTCAAGACTCACTACTCAAAAAGCTTTCCTTCGTCTTGCGCGGTATCTTCTTATATACTTGCTCGTAGGAGTGGTCTATGAGTGAGCGGATGAGCGCTTCGGGCACATCGCGGTCAAGGTAGACTTGATTCCAGTGCTTCTTGTTCCAGTGCCATGCCCCCTCAATGCCCTGATAGCGGTCGCGCAGCTCCAGCGCATAGTCGGGCTCACATTTCAGCACCACAAGGTTGGGTCGCTCCAGGTCGAGGCAAGTAAATATCTTACCCATGAGGCGAAACACCAGTGTGGTCTCGTCAAAGGGGAACGCCTCGTCGGTATAAGACTTTGTCAAGCAATATTCGCGGATGTCTTCGATGTTCATGGCATGATAGTTTCTCCAAAAGTACGGCAAAAACTGGCTTTGTCCAAAATGTTTTGTACTTTTTTCGTCAAACTATATATATCCTCCCCCCACCCCTTATTTTTTGAGGCACGACAGGTGTGGATTATCGCAGGCCCGACAATGCGCGGAAGCAGGTGCGATATTTGTTGAAGATAGGAAACACCCTCACCAAAGTATATAGAGCAACGAGCCGATGCTGATGATTATCCAGAGGAGCAGGCCTTGCACGAAGGACTTGAAGCCTACGGAGCGCAACACATCGGTGGAGAGTGAGGCGCCGATGAAGAACATCGTCAGCGTGAGGCACTTGCGGGCAAAGCCCGAGATGACTTGCCCAAGGGCGGGGAGGCCGTTGAGCACATAGGTGTTGAGCACGATGGCGATGATGAAGTAGAGGATAAACCAGGGGATGGTAACCTTGCGCCCGTCGCTCTTGAAGATGAACGAGGTGGCCAGTGCCAAGGGGATAA
>JAFYMV010000229.1 GCA_017548225.1 Bacteroidaceae bacterium
CATTGACACCATCCTCTTCGCCGAGCCCAAGCGCATTGTCTATGTGAGTTGTAATCCCGCCACACAAGCCCGCGACCTCAGCCTCCTCGATGTCAAGTATAAGGTGCTTCGTGTGCAGCCCGTCGACATGTTCCCCCACACCCACCATGTGGAGAATGTCGTGTTACTCGAACTGAAAGACTAATCTTGATAATTAAATATTTAACGCCGGCGTAGTTTTATACTGCGCCGGCGTTTTCGTTATATTAACGTGAGTTCGACATAAGAAAACATTCCTTAAATTCTCCTCCTAGGTTAGGAGGAGTACCCTCGTAGAGGGGGAGGTGGTACGATTATTTGCAAGAAAATACCCCCTCCGCTCCACTTCGTTACGCTCGTCCCCCTAGTTTAAGGGGACAATTCCCTAAGAGATCCTTATATCGAACTCACGTTATATTAAAAGTTTCTTTGCCCAAAGAAAAGTTTTCACCTAGTAAGCCAAATTGCCAAATTCAAGTAGCAAATTCTTAGCACTTACAGAAACCTCAGCATTTTTCTGAAAAGCCCCTTTGTGTGCAGTATTTGTGTGATTTATCCCTGTGAGCCACTTATAGGGCTGTTTTTTACACTTTTGCAGTTCGTGAAGCGGCTATCGGTGAAGTGTAAATGTTGATAATTGACAAAAAGTTGCAAAAAAAGTCGTATCTTTGTCGAATATGTGCGGTTATGCGGGTAAGGAATACGAGTCGAGTGATGAAAGACACGCCGCACAGCAATGGATTAGAATAAACGAATATAAAAACTTAAATAACTAATATCATGAGAAAAAAATTAGCAATGCTAATGGCTTCGCTGTTCCTCGTATTGGGAACTGCGTTTGCACAGGCTCCCGTTGCTACACCGCAGGAGGCAATCACTGGATTGCTCAATCGTATCGGTGGCAATGGAGCAGCTGACAAGTTCGAGATTGTGATTGATGAAAACCTTGCAGAGAATGGCAAGGATGTGTTCGTCATCACATCGCAGAACGGTAAACCCTGCATCAAGGGTAACACACAGTTGTCAGTGGCAACAGGTATCAACTGGTACTTGAACCACCACGCACACATCAACCTCACATGGAACAACCTCACCACAGATCTTTCACAGGTGACCCTTCCCGTTCCTGGCAGTGAGGAGAAGCATGTATGTAATACGACCTATCGTTACGACTTCAACACCTGTACCTTCTCTTACTCTATGGCCTTCTGGACATGGGAGCGTTGGCAGCAGGAGATTGACTGGATGGCGCTTCATGGTATCAATGCACCCTTGAACCTCGTAGGATTAGATGTCGTTACACGCAAGTTTCTTCGTGAACTCGGTGTGAGCGAGAATGATATCAACGCTTACATCGCAGGTCCTGGCTTCATCGCATGGTTTGCCATGAACAACCTCGAAGGCTGGGGTGGTACAATCAATTCGCCAACCACAGGTGTGCAGATGAATGGTAACCCCGATTGGTGGTACACCCGTCAGGAGAACCTCTGTCGCAACATGCTTCAGCGTATGCGCGAGCTGGGTATGCAGCCCGTTATCCCTGGCTTCAGTGGTCAGGTGCCCAACTGCATTGTGAACTACAATATCAATGGCTTTAGCAGCGGTGATGTGGTGAACAACGGTACTTGGGCAGGTGGCTACACACGTCCCGATATCTTGAAGCCTAATACCGAAAGCTACCAAACATTTGCCACTGTATATTACAAGCACCTGCACGAAGTGATGGGCGTGTCTGAACTCTACAGCATCGACCCCTTCCACGAAGGTAGTCTTCCCTCGGGTGTTTCTAACGAAACTTGCTATCCTAACATAATGAAGGAGCTCGACAACTACTACAATGGCGTGAGTCAGGCGGATAAGACCGAGAATAATGTGGATGAGCAACCCAAGTGGATTATCCAGTACTGGCAGGGAGTACCTCAAAGTGGTGCGTTCAGTGCGATGAGCTCATACGGTGACCGCTTCATTGGCCTCGACCTCTTTGCGGATAATATTTATGCTAATAACGCAGCTAAATGGAGAACCGATTATTACAAAGGTCGTCCCTACATCTACTGCATGCTCCACAACTTCGGTGGTCGCAGCGGATTGCACGGTCGTTTAGAGACTACCATGGATGGTTACTTTCAGGCTTTGGCAAAGGGTAACAACTGCCAGGGTATTGGTGCTACACCTGAGGGTACAGAGACTAACCCTATCCTCTACGATATGCTCTTTGAGCTTCCTTGGATGGATCCTGCGACTCGTCCTACAGCGGATGAATGGTTGGAGGATTATGCTTATTCACGCTATGGCGTAAGAAATGACAAAGCCCTTTCTGCCTTGCGGGATTTGAAAAAGTCTGTTTGGGATTGTAAGGTAAACCAGCAAGGTACTTCTGAAGCTGTTATCCTTGCTCGTCCTAACTGGACGGTAGGTAGCGTGTCGTCTTGGAGTACTGCGGCTATCTATTGGGATACACAGGATGTATTGCAGGCTGCTGATAAACTCTATTCTATTAAGGACGCTGTTACTGCAAATGGCGGACAAGATGGTATTGCAAACTACAATTACGACTTTATCGATGTGGTGCGTCAGGCCATGGTGGACTACGCGGCAGAATTGCTTCCTTTGATTAAAGCTGCACATGATAAAGGTGATAATACCGAGTATACTCGTTTGTATCAGCTCTACCTGCAACTCATGCTCGACCTCGATGAGATGCTCTCTTATGATGAGAACTTTAAGCTCGAGCGTTGGACAAGCCTTGCACGTAACATTGCCGATGAGGTAGATGGTACCACCGATAACGACCGCAACTGGCTCGAGTGGAATGCCCGCACACAGATTACCGTGTGGTCAAAGGGTAATACCGACCTTCACGACTACTCTAACCGTTGCTGGGCCGGACTTATCAAGGATTTCCACTACAAGCGTTGGGAGAAGTTCTTCACCACAAACGGAGGTTCGTTCAGTGGTGGCTGGTACAGTGGATTTGAATATCCCTGGACAGTAGACTTCAATGGCGAATACGACCTTGCTGGTGACTACTCAAAGGTAGTAATCCCCACCGACATGACCGCCACCGAGAAGGCAGTACAGACCTTCGGTAAGTACTTTGGTCGTGTTGCAGGCAAGGATAAGAACTACATCTTCCCCATGGGTATCGCACGCAAGGCAACTAAGAGCGATGTGATCCCCGAGGTTTATCGCGGACAGACCGTAGACCTTCCCCTTGTAATTGGCAAGGATGTAGAGGTTACAAGCATATGGGTTGACTTCAATTGCGATGGCGCAAAGGGCAATGGTGAAACACTCACAGCGACGAATAGCCGAATAACAATCCCCGCCGATGCCAAGATTGGTAAGACTACTGCACAAGTAGTATATAGCGATGGTACTGATATTACTTTCAATCTCGCATTGATTGAAGATATTGATGCAGACCGTACCATAACAGCTATTGCTGGTGCAAATGGTGCTGTAGCTATCGAGGGTACAAACGAACTCTCAATTTCTACAACCGAGGCTGTAAAGCTTACCGCTACCGCCAATACGGGTTACAACTTCATGAACTGGACAGATGGAGATGGCCATGTGGTAAGCAACGACAATCCCTTCATCTACTATGGTAAAGAGGGTGCTACTTTCACTGCAAACTTTATTCAGGACATGTGGGGCGTGGTAGCATGTAATGGCTCATTCAGCGGTGATATTGCAAGTTATGCACAGTTTATTCATAACTTGACATTCGCCTACTATAATCGCGAGCCTGAAACAATTCTTGAGGAAACTACAGCTCCTACACAGATTTTTAATACCGTTCCAACAATCATCAATGTGCCCCAAGGCGCAAGTTTTGATATTGCATATGATAATGGAAGCAGCGATGGCTTGAAATATTGTTATTTCCGTGCCTTTATCGACCTTAATCAGGATGGCGACTTTGATGATGAGGGCGAGTTGTTGAAGGAGGTTGGTACGAATGGTGCACAGAATGCAGCCGTTTGCTCTAACAGGATTAATGTGCTTCTTCCCTACGATATGCCTCTAGGCATCACCCACATGCGTTTACGTTTCGATGGCGCTTGGGACAACGGCAACAAACCTTCGGGTCGTGGAGCCAAAGATGCTTCTATTCGCCCGGTGTACGAGATCATCATCAATGTGACCGAAAAGTCAGACAAGGCTGCCACGATTAATGTAGAGAGCAATAACACCTGGGGCGCTGTTGAGGTGTGGACAGACGAGACTCCCGATGGTTCTACGGGTACTACATGGAATGTGAGCGCCAATATTCCCATGTACTTGCGTGCTACAAAGGCAAGCGAGGATGTTGAATTCCTCGGTTGGTACGACCACTATGGCCGCTTGCTTACCACCGAACTGGAGTATTCAATGTACGCTCGTGAGGATGCCACCTATACCGCCCACTTTCGCAGGTGTCTTGTCATCGCTGATTGGGAGTTTGAGTGTCGCACAACGCCAGGAACTCCCGAAGGGGTGGTCCTTACCCATGTTGTCAAGAGTGGTAGCCACAACCTTGTAATTCCCGAGACAGTAGAGATTCTTGGTGAGCAATGCAAGATTGTGGGGTTTGACAATAACCTGTTTAATGGCAATAGGAATTTGTGGTCTATCACCTTGCCTCAGAGCATGCAGTTTTTAAGTGAGAAGTCACTCTTGAATGGAACGATGACCGGTAAGGTCGCAAGTGGTGCTGGACAAACAAATGCATCAGATTACACAATTTACCAACTTGAAGAAACGGTTGTCGTGGCAGATGGCTTCAAGGTTACCGTTACGGGAACAAGCGATGGTAGCACATTCAATCAGTGGGGCTCAGGCTTGTTTGCAACAGGTACCAATCCCCTAGCAGCAACATTTGGCGATGGCTTCCAATTCTATCTAGCAAAAGCGGGAAACTTTGTATTGAAGGTTGATGATGGAGATAAAGAATACGCGCTTGATAACTCCAATTGTAAGGTTATTGCAGGAATCCCTTTTACCGCCACCATTGTATACAAGAACAACACCATCACCATTACCGTTGACAACGGAGCAGGGCAGACGGGCGTTTATACAAGAGGTGGTGTGACTTTGGCAGATATATCAGCATTCTCAGCTGCCATCCCAACAGGAATCACGCTGAGCGTAAATGTAGAAACGAATAAAGAATCCGATCCCTTCAGTGGCTGTGTAAATCTTGGGACGATTGCCTTCGAAGGTAATTGTGCAAACTACTATGTAGACAGCGAAGGAGACCTCTATAATGCAAGCGATGTGCTTGTATGCTCACCAGAAGGTAAGGCAAAGGCAGCCGAGCTCCGTGCTCTTGGTGAACTTGCTGCTGATGCCAAGGCTTTGGTTGATCTTATCGTAGCTTCTGTGGATCCTATAGGTAAGGCTACTGAGATTGAGCTCAGTGCAACACAAGGGGCAGACTATTACATTTGGTGTAACAACCCTCATACCAGTGGTAATGACGGAAAGGGAGGTGTAGCAGCCTTGCTTGACGAGGATGCAGGAACTTACCTCCACAGTAACTGGAGTTCGCTCTCCTCTACTCATGACTATCTACAGATTGATATCGTAAACGCCATTGGGCTATATGACTTGTACAACTTCAAGATAGCAGGTCAACAACGTCACGATGGTTCAAATGACCGTCCGAAGAATATCGAAATCTATGGCAGCAACGACAATTCTTCTTGGACACATATCGCAACTGTTGAGGGCTTGCCCAATACGGCTGGTGCTACTTGGTCTTCTGCTGCAATTGCTTCAGATGCGAAGTATTCTTATTTAAAGTTTGTGGTGAAGACACACGACAACTACAATCAAACATCTTCTGTTAGTCGTCCTTACTTCCATATGGCAAAGTTTGACCTCTTCAAGCTGACATCCATCGTGGAGGTTAAGTCTGATTACAAGATACTTGGAGGCATTACAAACGATGAAGTTGCGGAAGTTTATGATTGTTTGGTCAATGCTTTGTATATCTGCTATAATGATGCGACAGCAGAGGAGTTACAAGCAGCTTATGAAGCGCTAAAACCCTTGTACGATGCGCTCAAAGCCAAGAAGGATGAGATGGTCAATGATGGAGGTACAACAGCAATCACTTCCATACAAGTAGAAGACTCCACCATATACTACAACCTTATGGGATGCCGTGTGTTGAATCCTGCTAATGGTGTATATGTTGCTAATGGTAAAAAGGTAATTGTTAAATAACCTTTTTGCTGTAGGCAAAATTTTTAGCGATTAGTCGCAAGTGTGTAGGTGAACTGTTTATCTACCATAGAAGGTTGGCGTGCCAACCTTTTTTTATTTAGCGAGGCTTGTTGCTGTATGGTGAAGTAACGCTTCACTCTTATGTCAAAATTTGTAAAACTTTACAGCTGTAAAGTTACTAAAAAACTACGACATAAACTAATATAATAATATGAATATCAGATAACTATATAAATTTTCTTAGAGAAAATTTTATGGAATTTCTGATGCGTCTGCCCTGGTCCCTGCAAACTTACATAAAAAAACTCATCTTTTACGCCCGTTTGATAAAAAAGTATGTTTTTTAGAGGAAAGATAGTATATTATCCCTGCAAGGGTAGTGTTGTCTCTCTGCAAAGAGAGTGCGCTATCCTTGCAGGGATAGTGATTATTGGAGCTATATTTTAGTGCTGATTTACGAGTTGTTGTTCTGTGATTTAGCTTTTCGGTGTGAGAAAACACAAAGAACAAAGTGCGCCCAAAATGTAAACTGAAGAAGACAAAAGTAAGCATCCTTTTTTCGTTTTCTCAAAAACTTCTCTCTAAAGAGAGTATGTAAAGCGAAATGTAGTTCGCTGTGGTGAACAAAGTCGACAAAAATCCGTAACTTTGCCGCACAAAGTGCGGCTGTGAGCGTATGATATTTGGAGTGTTATGAGCGTATTAAAAAACGCCGCAGCGTGTAACGATGAATAGCATAAAATTTTAAACTTAAATAATTAATCAAAAAATGAGAAAAAAGTTAGCAATGCTTTTGGCTTCGCTGTTCCTCGTAACGAGTGCAGTGTTGGCGGATACTCCTGTTGTGGGGATGCGTTATCGCCTAAAGAATGTGGGCACGGACTTGTATATGCAAGCCAATGGCACAAGCAACTTGCAGTTGCAAAAAAAGAATCGTCTAACTTCTCAATATTTCTATGTTGAGAATGCAGAGGATGGTAAGTATTACTTGAAGAGTGAAATTTCTCCCACTGGATATGTAAATACCAATGCTTGGTGGGCATGGAATACCGAGGTGACTGATGGTGCTAATGCTCAGTATACTATAGAGCTTGTTCAGGACCAGACTGATGTCTATACTCTGTATCAGGCTGTAAATAGTAATACGGAATTTCATGGTTACATAGGCACGGGAGAATCTACAGCTGGTTCTGTGTTGTATTGTAATGCTCCAGCAAAGGATAATGTTGGTTGGCAGTTTGAGCCTGTAACTGATAGTCCCAATGTTTGCGACTTCGACCCGAACAAGCAGTATCGCATTAGAAGTGAATACAGTGGCTTGTATATGCAGTTGGTGAACATTGGTACTTCAGGAGACGCAGAGGGCGCATTTCAGATTAAGGAGCTTAACGAGGGGGAGAGTAGCCAGAAGTTCTCTTTCGAATCTGCGGGAAATGATCAATATTATCTGAAAACGGAGAAGGATGGAACTACCTATTATGTAAATCAGGGCAGTTGGAACTTTCACGCTGGTGTTTCGGCTACTACACCTTTAACTATTACTGTGGTGCCGGGACATACAGCCGTATATAGCCTTTATCAATCAGTTGGTGGTGGAAAAATGAATGGCTATGCGGGTAATGCGACTGTAAATGCGCTTGCCGATGGTACTAAGGTTTATTGTAACCAAGAGGTTCTAGCCGCTAATACCGTTTGGTCATTTGAGGAGGTTGAGGCCGACCCCAATAATATCGTCGAGTTGACTCAGTTGGATAACAACAGCTATTACAAACTTGCTGGTGAGCGCGGATTTATCTTTGGTGCTGACGGCGTGGTGAAGGGTACCAATAAGGTGTCACAGGCATACAGCGAAGGCAATAAAGACCAGCACTTTGCTATTATCGAGAAGGATGGTAAGTACTACTTGTATAATGTGGGCGCGAAGAAGTTCGTTGTGAAGTCTGGCAACAATACCAAGTTGGTTGACCTTCCCGAGCAGCCCATCACCTTGGAGAAAACCAGTGATAAGAACTATGTGTGGTCTATCCTCTTGAATGGTACCAACAAGATTAATCTTTCTACTGGCTACAACGACTATGGTATTTATACCGACTATAATGAAGAAGACCCCGGTAACCGTTGGTTAATCTATAAGGCGGGCACTTTTGATCCCGCTGAGGCACTTGCAGCCTTTGATAAGGTTTATGCGACCGTAAACTATGTGTTAGGCACAAGAGAGACTGTAACCATCAAGAAGGCTGTTGCTCCTGGTACAACCTATAGCTTCAGCATTCCTTCTTATACCTCAGTTGTATCTTGCACTGCTGGTGATGCCGAGTTGACTGCAAATAACGGAGTGTATTCGTTTGTTGCTGATGGCACTACCACAGCTACTCTTACCCTTGAGGAGCATTTGCCCTTCATTGTATCTGCAGCAGGTGCTCCCGTATGGCACAACTTGCGCATCCGCCCTGTTCGCAATGGTAATGAAGAATTTAACTGGGTGGTGAAGTCTGAGAATGTACCTTATACTTTTGTCTCAGAGTGTCCGACTACCGATGAGGGTCTGTGGGCATTCACTGGTAATCCTGTAGAGGGCTTCCAATTGCTTAATAAGGCTTCTGAAAATATGACGCTTGGCGTAAATGGCTCAAATGTTGTGATGCAAAGTGGTAAAACAACTTGGACCATTGGCGAGTGCAAGGAGAATGGCACCCTGAGAGGCTTCTATCTCTATCAAGGTACGGATAATAAGTATGCCCATGAAATGGGTGGCAAGTTGCAGATTTGGAATAGCACCTCTGCTCCCACCGATGGCGGTTCAGCATTCGTAGCTTATCGCCCCATGTCTACCAGTCGTCCCTGCTATAGCTTGAAGAGCGCTGACGGTACCTACTTAGGCTTGACACCTAAGGCCGATGGCTTGATCGCAGATGGCGTATACACTATCACGGGTGATGAGGGTGGTAAGCGTGGTTACATGGCTGCGGGAACTGGCTATGCCGATTATCCTATTTTGAGTGAAATTACCTATAGTGGTTGTGAAAATAATAGCGTTGCTGCCATCGAGAATGGTAAGAACTGGTATGTATACACCACTGCTGTTGGTACCTATATATATAATATAGGAGCAGGCAAGTTCCTTGCGCAGGAGTGGGGCTATGTTAATTTGAGCGATACCCCCACTGCATGGAGCATCAAGCAGAACGGAAGTTACACCTCTATTTATGATGAGAGTTTGTCAAAATACCTCTCTATGGGTTGTGGCCGTACCGCTGCTGATAGACCTGTACAGTTTGATACCAATGCCAATGACGGCGGTGCTCAGCACACCTTCACTGCTGTGACTGAAGGTGACTATACTACTCAGATTGCAGCTGCTCAGGCTGCTATTGCTAAGGTGTCTGTTTCGTTCCAAGAGACTCCCTTGTATCTCTACTATACTCCTACTGCTGATGGAGTAACCTTCGAGTATAAGGAGACAGAAGGTAAGTATCTCGGCTTCGACGCAGGGGGATGGAATGTGATAGACGCTCAATCTGCTTGGACCATCCAGGCTGCCGATCTTGAGGGCTACTCTCATATTGTACGCGCTGCTGAACCTGCAAAGCACTTGGGTAGCAGTGTGAATACCAATGTAGGCACAGGTATCTATTCTAATATTGAGATTGACTGCAATAAGTGGGCATTCGAGGGTGTTTACGAGAACTATGCAACAACAGCAACTGCAAAAAATAATAAGTACTATTTCACTTCTGAGCGCTTGCGCTATGCTGGTGCTTGCAATGTGTTGCGTTTTACATTGACCGAATCTGATGGAAAGTTCCAGAGCGGATTCAATCGCATGAGTTTGGATGAGTTCGTGCTTTATAATGCAAACGGAGAGGTAATTCACCTTGACGCTTCTAACGTAGTGGGTAACAATGGAAAGACCTTCGAAGGTTTGTTCGATGGTGTCAATGGTACTTATGGTGGCACTGCAACATGGAATTCAGGTACAGAGGATGATTGGTTTGAGATTACTCTTCCCGATGGCGTAGACCTTGGTGGTGCTTTCTCATTCTCATTCGTTACAGAGAATACAGGCATGAATGCTAAGGCATTCGATATTGCAATGAGTTACAAGAGCAACAGCTACAAGTTGAATATTGTTGCTCCTTACGGAACTGTCGTAAACGCTACTTATAATGGTAAGGCAATCGCTCACGGTGATATTATCAGTGGTGGCTTTGATCAGACACTCCTCGAGATTGCTGACATTGAAAACTTTGAATACACTGTTACTGTAGACGGACGCGTGGTGACTATCGAGTTCGTTCAGACGGGTGCAATTGTGAATCCCGCTTCTGTAGTTGCGCTTATCAACCGTGTTGGTGGTCCTAACACTGCTAATAGCTTTAAGTTTGTCCTCGATCCTTCACTCAACCTCGATGCTGAGACATTCTTTATCGGTGCCGAGGATGGCAAGATTTTGATTAAGGGTACTACCATCAGTGCTATCACTACTGGTCTTGGTTGGTACTTGAACAATATCGCTCACATCAACATCGCATGGAACTCACTCAATGAGAAGACCACAACGGTGAAGTGGGATGCGAATGCTGCTTATGCAGACCTCACTTACTTGCCCGTTCCTGCTACAGAGGAGACTCACAAATCTGATGCAAAGTATCGCTATTACCTCAACTACTGTACCTTCGGTTACTCTATGACCTCATGGACATGGACCCGTTGGCAGCAGGAGATCGACTGGATGGCACTCCACGGTATCAACATGCCGCTTCAGATTGTAGGTCTCGAGGAGGTATGGCGCAAATTCCTTACCTTGAAGGATGCAAATGGTAATAGTAAATACAACTACACCGATGAAGATGCTATGGCATTCGTTGCTGGTCCTGCTTATACCGCATGGTGGGGTATGAATAACCTCGAAGGCTGGGGCGGTACTGGCGAAGGCGGAAGTGGCGGTGTACAGGATCCCAAGTGGTATGAGCGTCAGGCTAAGCTTGCAAAGCAGATTACCGACCTCCAGCGTGCTCTTGGTATGCAACCCGTACTTCCTGGTTTCTCAGGTATGGTGCCCAGTGATTTTGATATTAAAGCAAAGCTAACAACAATCAGTACTGGTTCTTGGAATAGCTTTACTCGTCCCGATATTGTATCTCCTACAGCAGATCGCTTTGCAGAAATTGCTGCCGACTACTATGCTTGTTTGAAGGAGGTGATGGGTGAGAGCCAGTACTACTCTATGGATCCCTTCCATGAAGGTGCCGGTAATCTTGCGTCAAGAGAGGCTTACGAGAAGATCTACGATGCAATGGAGGCTGCCAAGCCTGGTTCACAGTGGGTAATCCAGCAATGGCAGTGGGATAACGGTAATCAGAAGCTCTCTCTTCAGGGTGTGCCTGCAGGAAAGCTTATCGTGCTTGACCTCTTCTCTGATGGTAAACCTGAATTTGATGCTTATGATTATAATGGCTATGCTCCTCAGGATGCTGTGTTCTGCGCTTTGCCCAACTTCGGTGGTCGTTCAGGATTGATGGGCCGTCTCAATACCATAGTAAAGAACTACTTCGAATATAAAGCAAAGTATTCAACTATCAAGGGTATTGGTACGACTCCCGAGGCTATCGAGCAGACTCCCGTGACCTATGACCTTGTTTACCAACTCCCCTGGGTGGGTGGCAGTCTTGATGTCGCTGAGTGGGTAGCCAACTATGCTGTTGCCCGTTATGGTAAGGATAATGCGGTAGTGAAAGAAGCTTGGGAACAGCTCCGTCAAGGTCCGCTCAACTATGGTCGCGATAATATTCAAGGCCCCGTAGAGGATGTATGGGCTGCACGCCCCAACTTGAATGCCAACCCTGCAAGCTATTGGGGTAAGACTCTTAATAATGCTGGTGGAACCTATACTCCTGCTCGTCGCCAGATGTTGATTGATGCGGTATACAAACTCATCGAGCAGAAGGATGCACTCGCTTTGACTGCAGGTTCTGTACACGAGAGCAACTACTTGTACGATATCGTAGAGTTTGGTGGCGGTGTAATGGCCGACTATGCTTATGACCTCTTGAAGGGTATCGCTGAGGCTAAGAATGCAGGTAATACAGAACTCTTCAATGTACGCAAGGAAGCCTTCCTACAACTTATTTTGGATGTGGATGCTTTCAAGGGAACTAACCTCAACTTCCGTCTTGGTAAGTGGACCCAGGAGGCACGCGATGCTGCTGTTGAAGCAAAGAATATGGGTGCTACCATTGCTGATGAAGATTGGTATGAGTTTAACAATGCCCGTACCATCTTGACTACATGGGGCGATTGGGCACAAGCTAATAACTCTTGCCTTCGTGATTACTCATACCGTTCATGGCAGGGCCTCATGAAGGATGTTTACTACAAGCGTTGGGAGCATTATTTTGCTAATAATTGCACTTATCCTAATGGAAATGTTAATAACTACTTCTACTTCGAGTGGAACTGGGCACATGGTATGACACACGCAGTAGGTGATACTCAAAAGAGTACTACTCAACTTGCAGAAGGTGCTGCGGGTTACAGCTACAGCCGCGATCCCGAGGGTAACACCGTAGAGAAAGCTGTGGAGATGCTCGGTAAGTACATCATCCCCGTAGCGATGGCCGATGGCACTCACTATGCTTATCGTTACCTCACCAATGACTTGTCAAGCAAGGTAACCATCATTGCTACTGGTGAGAGCATTGACCTCACTCAGTACTTCGGTAATCTCCAGGGTGCAACTGTAACAGGTGACTTCATGGATGGTACTGCTACTGACTTGGCGAACATTCCTCTCAAGGCTAACCTTGACGGTGCTTACACTGGTACAATCATACTGGCTGATGGTACAGTACTCACCTTCGCTGTAACGGCTAACCCCAAATACTATGGTGCTTATCAAATCAAGTTCAATGATTCTCCTGTATTTATTCAATATAATGAGCAAACAGATAACGCAGGAAATGTTGGTTATAAAGTAATAGGTGCTACAGGCTTTGGAGAATCTGGTAATGAAGTTTCAACAGGCCATACCGCAGACTACGAGGCTGACAAGATCTTCACTATCGTTCCCTCTGGTACAGGCTATACCTTGTCTGCACAGGGCCAATACTTGAAGACAACTGTAACTGGTGAAAATTGGAATCACATCATGTTCTCTGACCAGAAGGGCGATGCAGGTACCTATGTCTTTACTGAGGCTGAAGGCTTGGTGAAACTCAAGAGTACAAATTCAGGAATGGCATCTGTAGCCATCTATGGTAATGGCGCTTGGGGTAACGATGTGGACAATAAGGCTAAGGGCTTCACCTTCGAAAAGGTAGAGAACTACGCTATCACCATCCCCGAAGGTGGTCTTTACACCGTATGCCTCCCCTTCAATGTGGTGTTGCCTGCTGGCGTAACGGCTTATGATGTTACCGTAAAGAGTCTTACCTGTGGTGAGGATGGTGCAATAACCACACTGGACACAATCGCTGTATCAAAGCAGATTCTGAAGGCTGGCACACCTGCCCTCCTCAAGGCTACTGCGGGTAATTATAACCTCACCATCACAATGGATAACACCGATGCCAAGACCTCATCATCTGAGTCAAAGCTCCGTGGTAACTTTGTGAAGCAGACCTTGCAGCCTGGCACCAACGGTATCAGTAAGTTTGTGCTTGTTGGTGGTGCCTTTGAACGTCTCGATGCTGAACAGGAAATCCCTGCCAATACTTGCTGGATTGAGGCAAAGATTGATGCAGAGCATGTAGAAGTAACAGAGCATCAAGGTAAAATCCTGAAGATTGATGATTGGTTGTTTAAGTATGAAGAAATGCCCAATGGTATCAAACTCACCGATGTTGCACTAAATGGTACTGGAGAATTGGTGATTGGCTCTCAATACATAGTCAATGGCAAGACTGAAAAAGTAGTTGCCATTGCACCTGACTTCTTGCATGGCAATAAAACTCTGACCTCAGTAACATTCCCCGCATCTCTTACTAACCTCGGTTTCCAACAAGTAGATTATGAGTTTACCGGAAACTATGAGGGTCAGAAAGGTGATTTTGCGACATATAAAGATGGTGTAACTCCTCCCGAAGTCTTGGATTCAGTAGGTATGCACCGTTGTTTTGTCTTCCCCGATAATAATGACCCAAATGCTGCTCCAGATGAAAAAGGTAAGCCCTACATGGTAAGTAAGAACTTTGCATGGAGATTAACCTTGGATGTTACCATTGATGTTTCTGAAGGTAAAGAAAACCCAAGTTTCAACCCTTGGGGTTCTGCCATTGTCTCTACAAAGGAAAACTCTCTTGCTGACGATTATTATGGCTACTTGCAGATTTATTTGTGGAAGGACCTCCAGCATATCGTCGTTAAGGTTGACACAGAGTATGACATTTACAACTATAATATAAATGCATTGGATGAGAATGGCAAGGAAACCGATCAACTCATGGTGAACACAAGCTTCAAATTTACAATGGAACATGATGGCTCGGGTGGTTATCAGGTGGTGATATACTATCAAGATGGAAGATCAAGGATGTATAGCATCACTGCTACGGAGGGTAATGAGGTGAAAGAATTCGATCGTCTCTACTACTCATTGCCCGAGGGTATACATGTCAATGTGAAGTTTGAGAAACTGACTACCCATGGATTGTTCGTAGGCTGTACCAACTTGCGTAAAATCATCGTGGATAAGAATAACTCCGTCTTTAGCAGTTGCGACCATGGTGTGCTCTACGATAAGCGCGGCTACTATGTGATGCGTATTCCTGAAGGTGGTGACGACCGCTATGAGATTCCCAGCAAGGTGGTGAAGCTCTATCCTGGTGCCGTGCATGGTGTTAAGGCCGATGTGGTGCTGCACTCTAACCCTCAGATTGGTGTGGTTGAAGGTCATGAGGATGATGTGAAGAATGTTAACTCCTTCCTCAAATTGGTGGATAAAGAAAAGGTGAAATTCGATTCATACAACCTCAATACCTACCAAGCTGCCAGATATGAGCGTGCTCCGCTGGCTGAAGGTAAGTATGGTACGCTCATATTGCCTTTTAAGCCTGACAATGCAATGATGGATAAGTATGAATTCTTTGAACTTAAAAAGAGTACGGGTAGTGAGATAATATTCTCTCAGGTGGATGAGTTAGAAGCTGATGTACCCTATCTCTATGTGTTGAAAGAAGGTTATGTATTGAAAGAAGGTGAGGAGCCTGACAGTGTGGATGTGATAAGTGTCGGTACTTTAGAGAATAGAGAGGATAATATCCCATTCACTATCAGTAAAGAGAATATCTTAAACTATGCTAAGGCTATAGAAAAGACGGATAATAATAGTAACGAATGGGTGTCTGTGGGTTGTTATAGTACAGAGGAAATCGTGACTGAAGGAAAGTCGGATTCTTACTATGGTGTAAATGATGCGGGTAATTTGGTTCTCGTTAAAAAGAAGATTAAGACTCGCCCCTTCCGCGCTTACTATATGTTGAAGAATAGAATTGTTTATCAAGCCCCTGCTCAGTTTAGTTTGAGTTTACGTAGAAATGATGGTTCCACTACCGAGATTGATCCCTCTCAGATTGAAGGCTGGGAAGAGTCTATCTACTATGATCTCATGGGTCGCCGCGTGCTGAACCCCACCAATGGTGTGTATATTGTAAATGGTAAAAAGGTAGTGGTTGAGTGAGATCTCAATTGTCATTCTGAGCGTAGCGAAGAATCTTGTTAACAGTGTCGCATTGAGCGAGATCCTTCACTGCGTTCAGGATGACAGAAATAAATGATGTTAAGAATAAACGAAATATGATGAATATGAATAAGAAAGAATATATTGCTCCCGAATGCTTTGTAGTGGAGATGGAAACTGTAAGCATGATTGCTACAAGTAATGATAGGCCAATTGCTCCAGGCGAAGATGATGAAATCGAATTGAATTCTAACCGCCACCGTGGCGAGTGGGGTAACCTTTGGGGGCGTGGTGAGTAACCACACCTGAATGGTTAAGTAGATAGAGAGGTCGGCACTTGCCGACCTCTTTTGTTGTTATGCCAGTAAGGGTGATGGCCTCCCCTAACCCCTCCTGAAAGCGGGGGACTTGGTGGCGCGATATATACCAACCCTATTTAACGTGAGTTCGATATAAGTGCTTGTTTAAGGATTGTCCCCTTAAATTAGGGGGACGAGCGCAACGAAGTGAAGCGGAGGGGGTATTCTCGTGCAAATAATCGTACCACCTCCCCCTCTACGAGGAGAAAAGCCTTCGGCACTCCTTGGGGGAGATAAATCTCCCGTCGTCGTAACCGACGCTATCATTGCCTTTCCCTTACGGCCGGCGACCTAAAGGTTTCGCGTCGGCCTCCTATCTTAGGAGGAGATTTTTCAAGTTGTTGTCTTATATCGAACTCACGTTATTTAATAATTGAGAAATGTGGCTTTCAATATGCGGTAAGGCGTTTTTACCGTGTAAACGATTTTTATTTTTGCCCTGGCAAGGGGGGCTATGTTAATTCTGAATTGTGAATTATGAATTCTGATTTAGTCCTTGACTTCAGCTCCTACGGCTTTGCCAGGGGAAAAATGAAACTTTTTTACTCATTGAAATGTGATGAAACTACATGGTCTTCCATCGCATAGTAAGTAGCGCAAAAAATGGAAGGC
>JAFYMV010000230.1 GCA_017548225.1 Bacteroidaceae bacterium
GCATAGTCGGGCTCACATTTCAGCACCACAAGGTTGGGTCGCTCCAGGTCGAGGCAAGTAAATATCTTACCCATGAGGCGAAACACCAGTGTGGTCTCGTCAAAGGGGAACGCCTCGTCGGTATAGGACTTTGTCAAGCAGTATTCGCGGATGTCTTCGATGTTCATGGCATGATAGTTTCTCCAAAAGTACGGCAAAAACTGTCTTCGTCCAAAGCGTTTGGTATATTTTTCACAAATTCCCGTTACCTTTGCCGAAAGAATCATTAACAAAACAATACTAGGATGAATCAACAACAACTCGTGTGGTGCGATGCCCTCCGCCTGCTCGCCTTCTTCATGCTTTTGTGCTGCCATGCAGCCGACCCGTTCTATGCCTCGGCTGCTTATGCATCTGCAGTCACATCGGTAGATTCCGAACTAGTTAGTTGGGGTGTGCGCTGGGGGTCGCTGGTGCGTCCGTGCGTCCCCTTGTTCGTTATGCTCACAGGCGTACTCTCATTGCCCGTAAAGGGGAGCATGGAATCGTTCTACAAAAAGCGCATTCCCCGCGTGTTGTTTCCCTTTCTCATATGGTCAGTCATCTACTACCTTACCCCATGGCTTACGGGCGTGCTAGGCATGGAGAGCAGTGTGGTCATCAAACTGTTCAGTTGGGCCGAAACCGATAGCCAAGCCTTGACTGACGGACTGGCACGCGTGGCACGCATACCCTACGCATTCAGTTTCATCGCCTGCCACATGTGGTACATCTATATGCTTGTGGGGCTCTACCTGTACCTGCCCATCTTCTCTGCATGGGTCGAGCGTGCCACCAAGCGACAGAAGGAGATATTCTTACTCCTGTGGGCATTAAGCACATGCCTCCCCTATTTCAACGAATATGTCAGCCGCTATGCCTTTGGTACTTGTGAGTGGAACTTCTTCGGGTTGTTCTATTATTTTGCTGGTTTCAGCGGATATATGCTCCTGGGGCACTACATACAACACTACATCCGTTGGAGCCTCACCAAGACACTAGTTGTGGCGATACCCTTGCTTGTGGGTGGTTTCTTCATCACTTATAGCGGTTACTCATATATCATGGGCCTACCCGCCAAGACTCCCGAACAGGTAGAACTATTCTGGACATACAACACCCCAAATGTGGCGATGATGACCATCGCCTGCTTCCTTATGGTGTACCGCATGAAGATTGCACCCGACTCGCGTGTTGCCACATGGCTGGCCAGCCTGACCACATGTGGATTTGGTATCTATATGATACACTACTTCTTCGTGAGTCTCGGCTACGAAGCGGGCATCTGGCTTCACATCCCCGCTCCGCTGCGCATCCCCTTCTCTGCCTTGATTATCCTCATCTGCTCATGGGCAATCGTTGCCCTCGTCAAGCGCCTTATGGGCCGCTGGGCAACCATCCTTATGGGGTAAACATAGTCCCAAAGGCCGCGGCCCTTGGGACTTCTTTTTATTCGCTTATTCTACCGGAATCTGAATCAGCGAGAGCCACTATTCGGGATTCTCTTGGTTCCATACGCCGTCGATGCAGCTTGTGCGCAGATGTCCTGCCATCTTGTAGCCCTGCTCCTTCACCTACTCGCAATACTTGATGTTGAGGTCCGTGGAGCAGTGCTCCTCCTGGTGCTCAATGGTGAAGCGGTACTCGGGCGGTGGGCACTGTCAGCCGAGGCGTTGCATCTGCGCTATGTTGTGTAGCGATACCCTATCCACTCATCTGCCTCGTCAGGCACGAGCAATCCCTTCTGCTCGTAGTGGCGCAGGCCCTTCACCGTCACCTGCATCATCTTGGAGAACTCTCCGATTTTTAACTTTGTTCGTTCACTCATAATCGTACGATTTATTTGCTAGCGAGTGCAAAGGTTGTGCCAACGCCGACGCGGTATGAAAGCGTCGGTTGCGACGACGGGAGGTTTATCTCCCCAAAGGAGTCTCAATCTTGCAATTGCTTACAACGAGTGCAGCCAACCTTCGCGACTCTTTCGAGGTGCAAAGTTAACATATGCCCTTAGGTACGAGTCAAGCGAAAAGGGGAAAAGTTTGCTAAAAAGTTATCAACAATCTCGTGTTCCTGCTCACAACCCCTTCTGAGTGGGGGACAGGGGGTGGGGACAATTAAATGAGCAGTTCTGTCCCCCACCCTACACGGCCACCATGAGAGGGAGAACTTTATTATTTTTATTTTTTTATATATAAAAATAGAATCAAAAAATGTGTGGGAGACATCTGAGGCGGAGGTGGGGGACAAAGAGCAGAAATAACTGTCCCCCATCCCCTGTCCCCCACCCTTTGAGAATTGAGTAATGAAAGCTTATGAGGGAGAGTTAAGGGTAGCAGATGGAAGGAACTGCAGACAGGTATTAAGGGGTGATTTTCACAGGTGCAGCTCATAAATATCGCAGGTGTGAAAAAGTTTTTCTCACTTGTAATCAATTATTTATAAAGAGAAGAATGCTAAAGAATGCAATAAGTCGAAATGCGTCTGGCAAAAGCATTACTTTTGCATCAACAATGAGCCCTAAGCAATGAGCAATGAGTCATTAGTCATGAGCAGTGTGCTGCTATCCAGAGGCAAGTTCATCTCTCATCCCTCAGGGTTTGTGCCATGCTTGAACTCTCATTTCTCACCTCTCAATAACTCACCACAAGCGGGTGTCGGAGGAGATGGGCGTAGTGGGCGAGGTAGTCGGTCCAAGCTTGCATTGATGCAAAGCCGTACTTGCTCCAGCCCGAGCCCCAGTAGTAGGTGTATTGACTGTCGGGCTTATAGTTGCTGATAGCGAGCACATGGCCTGAAGCGCCGCGCTCTTTGGCTTCTTTGTTGGTGAACATCATGGGCTTGGCCTCGCTGACTTTCTTGGTCATGACGGCGCCCACATAGAGAATGCCATTGTCGGCGGTGGCATTGTCGGTGGGGTCGGCATAGGCGATGTAGCCCTTGTCGGGCTGGAGGACATAGGCGGAGGGACTTTCGGGGTGGATGACGAGGCCGACGGCTATGGGCGTGACAGAGGAGAGTCCGGCATAGGATACGGTGGTCTTGTTGAGCTGCGAGCCTTTATCGAGGGTGATGATGCGGGTCTCTACCACCTTGTCCTTACCTACTGCGAGGGGGCGGTAGGTGAGCTTGAGGGTGAAGCGTAGGGGGCCGTTTTCCATGATTTCGTAGGTGTCCCAGCAGTAGGGGTACACGATATTTTCGCCTTGCATCAGGGCTGCCGTGCCGCATCCGAGCGTGGGACCTACCTTGTAGCAGTCGAGTCCGTCGCCATGGTCTACCTGGTACGATATGGACTGGTGCAGGGCATTGGCTTCGGGGTACTTGCGGGCTTTGCGCAGGCGGGTAATTTCGGCTTGCACATCGGGGTTGAGGTGCGTGGCATAGCGCTGCTCTACGACTAGGTGGGGCACACGCTTGGCCCATGCGTCGTAGCCATAGGAGCGCTCTCCCTTGTCCTGCGTGGCAGGGCCGTAGGCGCGGTAGGCGGTGCGGTCGTTCTCCCAGGCGATGTCGTCGGCGCTCTCGGGGTAGTGACGGCCATACACGAGGCGCTCGGCCTTGACGGGCTCGCCTATGGCAATGGTGTAGGTGGCGGTGTCATTGGCGGGCACGGTGGCGGGGAACAGGAGGTGATGGTCGTAGGTGATCTGATAGGGCACCTGGCATCCGTCGGCATCAAGGATGATGTATTGCTCTTCGTCGATGAGGGTCAGCTGCTCGGCAATGGCGCTGATGGGTACCTCGACCAACTCATCGATGCGGGCGAAGGACTGGTCGTTGCTCACGAAAACGGTGAAAGGGGTACTGGGGCGCTGGCTGCACGAAGCAAGCAAAGCGAGGAAAAAGAGGAATACTAATTTTCTCATATTCGATGATGTGCATTGGGGTTGGTGTATCTCTAGCAAAGTTACAAGAAAATATTTAATATAACATAATTAGGATTCGAAATGCGGTAGTATTATAGTTTTTTTGTACATTTGTGCAATTAAAGAGCTGTATCATGGACAAAAAGCGCATAATTATTGTGGGGCCAGCCTACCCGTATAGAGGAGGCATCGCCGATTTTAATGAACGGTTGGCACGAGAGTTTCAACGCGAAGGACACGAGGTGATGACCTACACCTTTACGCTGCAGTATCCGGACTTTCTCTTTCCCGGCACTACGCAGTACTCTACGAGTGCGGCACCGGAGGATCTCCACATCGTACGCAAGGTCAACTCGGTGAATCCGTTGAACTGGCTGAAGGTAGGGCGCGAGATTCGCCGCCAACGACCCGATATGGTGATGATACGCTTCTGGCTGCCCTTTCTAGCGCCGTGCCTGGGCACGATAGCGCGCGTGATACGCCGCGACAAGCGCATACGCGTGGTGGGACTGCTCGACAATGTCATCCCGCACGAGCACCGCATCGGTGACCGCGTATTTGCCCGCTACATGATAAGGTCTCTCGATGGCTATGTGGCCATGTCGGAAAGTGTGCTGAAGGATGCACGCAGCTTTGACGAAACCTTGCCCTACGGGCTCACACCGCATCCGCTGTATGATAACTTCGGCGCTAAAGTGTCGCGTGAGGAGGCTATCCGCGAGCTGGGACTCGACGCCGATACGCGGTATATCCTGTTCTTCGGACTTATACGCGACTATAAGGGCCTCGACCTGCTGCTGCGCGCCTTCGCCGATGAGCGTCTGCGCGGCAAGAGAGTGAAGCTCATCGTGGCGGGCGAGTTTTACAGCAACGCCGAGATGTATGAGCGCCTAGAGAGCGAGCTAGCACTGGCCGAGCATATCGTATGGTACAAGGAGTTTGTACCTGCCGACAAGGTGCGCTACTTCTTTGCCGCTGCCGACCTCGTGGCACAACCCTACAAGACGGCTACGCAGAGCGGCATCACGCAGATTGCATACCACTTCGAGCGCCCCATGCTGGTGACCAATGTGGGCGGACTAGCCGAGATTGTGCCGCATGGCAAGGTGGGCTATGTGGTAGAGCCCGACGCAAAGGACATCGCCGAAGCATTGGTGGACTTTGTGGATAACCATACGGAGGCGGACTTCTGCGAGGGCATACTCGAAGAAAAGGCCAAATATGCATGGAGCAACATGACCCAAGCGCTCTACGATGTGGCGGACAACTCAAAACATTAGGACCGAATGCGCGTACTCATCATCAATACCACCGAACGGCAGGGCGGACCGGCCATAGCAGCTTACCGACTTACCGAAGCCTTGAAGAACAATGGCATCAAGGCCAAGATGCTCGTGCGCAGAAAGAGCACCGAGCAGCTGACCACCGTGCTGGCCGAGCGGAACATCGCTAGCCAACTGTCCATGCTATGGGAACGGGTAAAGGTGGCACTGCACACACACTTCAGACGCAACCATATCTACACCATAGACTTGGGATATTCGGGGGGCGACATTACGGAGCTGCCCGAGTTCAAGCAGGCCGACATCATCCATCTGCACTGGATTAACGAGGGTATGCTCTCGCTCTCCTCGCTGGAGAAGATTATCGCATCGGGCAAGCCTATCGTGTGGACACTGCACGACATGTGGCCCTTCACAGGTGTGTGCCACTATGCACACGACTGCGACCACTACACTGAGCACTGCCACGAGTGCCCGCAGATGAATAGCCGCAGCCATCGCGACATGGCTTACCGTATCTTTGAACGCAAGGCACAACTGCTGCAGGGTGCGCATATCCGCTTTGTCGCTTGTAGCCGATGGCTCGGCAACATGGCAAGCAACAGCTACTTGCTGCAAGGAAAGAGGGTGGACAACATACCCAATGCGATAAATACCAACCTCTTCCGCCCACGCAACAAACGAACGGCTCGTGAGGCACTGGGATTGCCGTACGACAAGCGCCTGCTACTCTTCAGTTCACACATGCTGAACGACGAGCGCAAGGGATTCCATTACTTGAGAGAAGCGGCCATACGCCTTGCAGAAGAGCACCCTGAATGGAAGGGGCAGCTGGGCATTGTCATCGTGGGTAAGCATATGGACCCTGCCATGTGTCAAGGCATACCTTTCGACATCTATCCGCTCAACTATATCGCCGACGAGAAGGTGATGGTTGATGTGTTCAACGCCGTAGACATCTATGTTATCCCGTCGCTGCAAGACAATCTGCCCAATACGGTGGTGGAGGCTATGGCATGTGGCGTGCCTTGCATCGGATTCAATGTGGGGGGGATACCCGAGATGATAGACCACCTGCACAACGGATACATTGCCGAATACAAGAATGTGGGCGACCTGGCGGGTGGTATACATTGGCTACTCACCGAAGGGGAGTATGACATATTGAGCCGCGAGGCCGCACGCAAGGCGGCAAGCACCTATGGCGAGAGCAGCGTGGCCATGAAGTATATTGGCATATACAACCAGATGACTGGCAAGAACGAATAATACATATATATAATACAAAAAGAACAGATAACTATGTTTGCAAAAGAGACTTATATCCGTCGCCGCCAGCAGTTGAAAGATACACTGAAGAGCGGCCTGTTGCTCTTCCTCGGCAACGATGAGTGTGGCATGAACTATGCCGACAACACCTACCACTACCGCCAGGACTCTACATTCCTATATTTCTTCGGCTCTGACTATGCCGGACTGGCAGCCATCATCGACATCGATGAGGACCGCGAAATCATCTTCGGCGATGAGTTGACCATCGACAGCATCATCTGGATGGGCATACAACCTACCATCCGCGAAAAGAGCGAGCGCGTA
>JAFYMV010000231.1 GCA_017548225.1 Bacteroidaceae bacterium
TCAGTTACTGTTACCTCTTGGTGATTATTCGCATCATCAAGGAACATTACCTTCTCACCATGGCGTATCAGCTGCTGCACAATAAGTCGCTCTTTAGGACATAGGACTCCCTGATCGTCACTCCACACGGGAAGATGGGTTGGAGAAGGTATGGAGGGAGCAGTGTCGGGAGCACTCGTATGTTCCTCATCGGTAGGTGTGTCCGAAGAGGGAAGTGTAGGCGTATTGGTAGAGGAAGGACCGGCAGGGGCTCCTGTAGTGGTGGCTGACGGAGAACGAGATGTAGCCTCCTTTTCTTTCTTGAGCTTGGCAACCTCGCTTACGAGAATGCGCTCCTCGATATTCAGCATCTGACTACACTCTTTAATATACTCGGAGCGTACAATGGCTTCGGGAATGACAGCGATGCTCTCTACAATATCTTTGATCACCTGTGAACGCTTGTAGGGGTCGCCCTTGGCATCGTTCATCAAGAGATTGGTCTTAAAGCGAATGAAGTCTACCTCATTGGCCGCGATGTATTCCTGAAACTCCGTGGCATTGTGCTTGCGGGCAAAGCTGTCGGGGTCATCACCATCGGGGAGCAACATTACCTTGATGTTCATACCCTCTTCGAGCAACATGTCGATACCGCGCAATGAGGCCTTGATACCTGCCCAGTCGCCATCGTAGAGCACGGTGATATTGTTGGTGAAGCGGTGTATCATGCGTATCTGGCCAGAGGTAAGCGCCGTACCCGATGAAGCTACCACATTCTCGACACCTGCCTGATGCATGGAGATGACATCGGTGTAACCCTCAACGAGGAAGCACTTGTCTTGCTTTACGATGGCTTGCTTGGCGAAATATATGCCGTAGAGCTCGCGACTTTTGTGATAGATCTCTGACTCTGGCGAGTTGACATACTTGGCCACTTTGGTGTCGCTCTTCAAGATACGACCTCCGAAGGCTACAACCTTGCCCGAAAGGGTATGCACGGGAAAGATGACGCGTCCCCAAAAGCGGTCGCGCAACTGACCATCGTCACGGGTATAACACAGACCGGTCTTCACCAAATAGTCCATATTGAATCCCTTTTGCTTGGCCTCGCGTGCCAAAGCATCACGATTCTCTGTGCTGAAACCCAGCTGGAACTTCTTAATAATGTCGTCGCGGAAACCACGCTGGCGGAAGTAACTCATGCCTATGGCCTGTCCGTCGGGATGGTGGTGTAGTGTGTCTTGGAAATAGTTGTTGGCAAAGTCGTTGACCAAGAAAAGGCTCTCACGCACGCTCTGCGCCTGTTTTTCCTCATTAGAGAGCTCGCGCTCTTTCACCTCGATGCCATACTTCTTGGCAAGCCACTTGAGCGCTTCGTAGTAGTTGAGCTGCTCATGCTCCATGATAAAGTGTACCACATTACCGCCCTTGCCGCAGCTAAAGCACTTGCACACCCCTTTTGAGGGCGACACGCTGAATGAGGGGGTCTTCTCATTGTGGAAGGGGCATAGGCCTACATAGTTGACACCTCTGCGGCGCAGGGTGACAAACTCGGATACCACATCAACAATCTGTGCGGCATCCATAATACGGTCTATGGTAGCTTGGTCAATCATTGGATGGACAAAATTAGTGCAAGGCGAGAGAAATATCAAATCTTAACGAGCGAAAGTAGAGAAAATGCTTGAATTTTCTTTATAGAGCGAGGCCGAGATTCAACAAAGTTAAATTTATTTGAATATTTCCGAGCCGCTGCCTAATTTCAAGCTGCAATACAGATTAAAATTAGTGCAAGGAGAGAGAAATATCAAATCTCAACGAGCGAAAGTAGAGAAAATGCTTGAATTTTCTTTATAGAGCGAGGCCGAGATTCAACAAAGTTAAATTTATTTGAATATTTGACTTTAGCCCCTTCGATTTTTATCTTCGGGCGTCGACCTAAAGGTTCCGACCGCTGCCTAATTTCAAGCTGCAATACAGATTAAAATTTGGGCAAAGCAAGAGAAAAGGCAATGTTTATGCCCCCAATCACTACTTTCGGATAAATTTCTTCAGCAATTGCGGCAAGTCGCGCTTGACAACATAGCCCATAAAAAGCACGAGCAATAAGGTGTTTGCCCCCATGTGCAGCCAACTATTTTTGATAGGCAGCACTTGCGACACGCCAAACAATGCCAGAGCGAGAATAAAATAGGTGATGATACCCTTCACATCATAACGGATGGGATGGTAGTGCTGCCCGATGAAGTAGGAAAGTAGCATGGCGCTACCATAACCTGCCACGCCACCCCATGCACAAGCAATATATCCGTAACGGGGCACGAAAAGGATGTTGACTGCCAAGAGCACCGCGCAGGCGACAACCGACATGATGGCTCCCCAATAGGTTTTATCTTCGAGTTTGTACCAAAACGAGAGATTGAAATATATCCCCATGAATATCTCGGCCATCATCACAATGGGCACTACGCGAAGCCCTTCCCAATAGGTGCGTCCCACGAGGTGCTTGAAGATGTCCATATAGAACACTACCACGAGGAAGGCCAGTAGGGTGAAGATTACGAAGTATTTCATCGTTACGGCACACATGGTGTCCTTGTCATTGTCCTGACTCTTATTGAATACAAAGGGTTCATAGGCATAGCGAAAGGCTTGCAGAAGTATCGCCATAATCATGGCAATCTTGACACAGGCGCCATAGATGCCAAGCTGCACCTCACCTTCGGCTCCAGGCATGATGAAAAGGTAGGTAATCTTGTCTGCCACCTGATTGAGTATGCCTGCTACACCAAGCACGAGAATGGGCATGGCGTAACGCAACATGCGACGCGCCAAAGTACGGTCAAAACCATAAGTAAGCCCTCGCAACTCGGGGATGAAGCCGAGTGTGACACCTGTCGTACAGATGAGATTGATGATAAAGATGTATCCTACACTATACTGCGGGTCATACCATGTCATCCATTCGGGATGTGAGGCATGGAGTAATGGAGCCGCAAGGAAAATGAAGAGGTTGAGCCCAATATTGGTGATGATAAAAAGCATCTTCAGCGCCATAAACTTGAGTGCGCGGTGCTGCTGTCTCAGGCGAGCAAACATGATGCCTTGCACGGCATCCAAGGCCACAATAGTGGTCATGCAGGCAATATATTCGGGATGGTCGGCATACCCCATCAGTGCACTGATAGGGGCATTGAACACGAGGCAGAGCGTCGCAAAAACGACGGCTACACCCGTAACTATACGCAGCACCGTACCGTACACCTTGCGAGGGTCTTCGCCCTCCTTGGTGCTGAAACGGAAAAGCGTGGTCTCCATGCCAAAGGTGAGTAGCACGAGCAGCAAGGCCGTATAGGCATATACATTGGTAACCACACCATACCCACCACTCTCAGCAGTAATCTTAATGGTGTATAGAGGCACCAACAGGTAATTGAGGAAGCGGCCTACAATGCTGCTGATACCATAGATGGCCGTGTCTTTGACGAGAGATTTCAGTTCTTTGCCCATAGCATAATTGTGATGTATATGCAAAAATAGTGTAAGGTGAGCGAAAAGCCAAATATCAAGGAATGAATATTAAGAGAGACTTCTATTTTCTCCATTGATTGAGGAAAGTTCTTAGCGCAAGTCACAATGCAGATGAGGATAGGGTTTGTCGTTAGTTTACGAACTTTTCTCACCTCTTGTTGTTACAACCATTGCCCGTATAATGGGTGTAGTATAAACCTTAACAATATATATGTATGAATCGGAAGATAGTAGTCATAGGCAGTTGCAACACCGATATGGTGATCAACATGAAACGCCTTCCCTTGCCAGGAGAGACGCTGCTCGGAGGAACTTTTTTCATGAATCCCGGCGGTAAAGGAGCCAATCAGGCTGTAGCCGCAGCCAGGTTGGGAGGCAAGGTGATCTTTATAGCCAAGGTGGGCAACGACCCCTTCGGCATCCGTTCGGTAGACCAGTACAAAGCCGAGGGCATAGGCACGAAGCATGTCTTTGTGGACAAAGAGCACCCTTCGGGAGTAGCGCTCATCCTTGTCGATGCATTTGGCGAAAACTCCATAGCTGTGGCTTCGGGCGCTAACGCTCACTTAATGCCGCAAGACATCGAGGAAGCCCGTGCTGCAATAGAGGAGGGAGAAATTGTACTGATGCAGTTGGAGACCCCTATGGAAACGGTAGAACACGCTGCCCTCATGGCTAAGCAGATGGGTAAGAAGGTAATCCTCAACCCAGCTCCAGCACAAGCTCTGTCAGGATCATTACTGGGTTGCCTCTATATGCTCATTGCCAATGAGACGGAGGCTGAGTTTATCTCGGGCACGCAAATCACGGATATGGATAGCGTAGCCCGCGCAGCAGACATCATCTGCGACAAAGGCGTAGAAAATGTGGTCATCACACTCGGTTCCAAAGGTGCCTTCATCAAAGAGAGAGGTGCATACCATCAGGTCTCTGCGCTCAAAGTGAAGGCGGTAGATGCTACCGCAGCAGGTGACACCTTCTGTGGAGCAGTATGCGTGGCACTATCCGAAGGAAAAGAGCTCACCGAAGCGGTAGAATTTGCCAATCGCGCAGCAGCAGTTACCGTTACCCGCATGGGAGCACAGTCATCACTACCCTATCGTAGCGAAGTGAAATAAAGATTAGGGATTAGGGGTGAGAGGTGAGAGGAGAAAGCAATCTTTAAACCTCCCCTCAAGGTTTAAACTCAACAACATAGTTGTTAACCCTACCCCCTCACCTCTCAACCCTAATTCCTCAACCCTAATCCCTCAACCCTAACCCTTAACCCTAAAAATCATGTTTATCGTTAACAATTACCTGTTGGCCGTGGTACTATGCTTTGTCACCATGCTCTGCTGGGGCTCATGGGCCAACACACAGAAACTTGCCGGGAAGACCTGGCGTTACGAACTATTCTATTGGGACTATGTCATCGGCATCCTGCTCTTCTCCATCTTTTTGGGACTTACGCTCGGAAGTACTGGCGATGCAGGCCGCAGCTTTATCCCCGACCTCAAGCAGATCACAGCAGGCAACTATGCGAGTGCGCTTATTGGCGGTGCCGTCTTCAACTTGGGTAATATACTACTCTCTGCCGCAGTATCTCTATCAGGTATGACAGTGGCCTTCCCCTTGGGTGTAGGTATAGCGCTGGTATTGGGTGTAATCATCAACTATATAGGCGCTCCCAAAGGAGACCCCACAGTGCTCTTCCTCGGTGTTGCATTGGTCGTTGTCGCTATCATTCTCAATGCCGTAGCTTCGGGCAAGGTACAGCGTAGCGGTGCCAACAACAGCAGTTCCAACTCAAAAGGAGTGTGGATAGCCATCGTGGCCGGTGTGCTCATGTCGTTCTTCTACCGCTTCGTAGCAGCAGCTATGGACTTGAACAACTTTGAGTCCCCCACACCTGGTATGGCAACTCCCTACTCAGCCTTCTTTATCTTTGCCGTAGGTATCTTCCTTAGCAACATCGTGTTCAATACCATTGTGATGCGTCGTCCCTTTGAGGGTAGACCTGTCACCTATGCAGCCTACTTCCGCGGCAGCTTGAGCACACACCTAGTAGGTGTCTTCGGAGGAATCATCTGGGGTTTGGGCACTGCATTGAGCTACATTGCCGCAGGCAAGGCAGGTGCTGCCGTCTCCTACGCATTGGGACAGGGAGCACCCATGGTTGCCGCCCTATGGGGTATCTTCGTATGGAGAGAGTTCAAGGGAGCACCCCGTTCAGTCGGCTGGCTCTTGACCCTCATGTTCATCTTCTTCCTCTCGGGACTTGGAGCGATCATCATCTCGGGAGCAAACTAAAGAGACTATATAGAATACGTAAAAAGGCAAACCATTGGTTTGCCTTTATTTTTGTGTGAATAGCATCTTTCAATCATAAGAAATTCAGCACCTTTATCAAGTCTGCATCTTTACGCCACTTAATCTTATTTTCTTTCAAGAAAACGCTCCACGACTCTTCATTGCTAATCAAATGCTTCTCAACCTCCTTCTTGGTAGCAAGAATGCACTTATCACCAATCACAAAATACCGATGAGTTACTATAGGAAGTTCTTTACCTGCATCTTTATTCTGGAGCAACATAGCGTGATTGATAATATTCTTTCCTCCAATTTCCAAAGATGACAGATTGCGTACAGCTTGCGTGTTGGCACTTGCACCATAGGCTCCTGTACCAACGACCAATGCTTCAAAGTCACCTAACATACATTGCAGAAGGTATTTCGTACTATCTTGCGCTATCACCTTCATCATTTTACCTTCAGCAGGAACATAACTTTCGTCACCTATTTTAACCTCTTTCACACGAGATGTAGCAACAAAAAGTATTTTATCATCCTTCAAATAATGCAGTTCGCCTTCAAGCAAGTGTACATTAAATGCCGCACGCACCTTGTCGCCATTCTTCAATACGAGTTCACCCTGTGTAAAATCCTCATATACATACGGCCACATCGTATTGGGAATATATTCAGCCTGAACCATTCCACACAACAAACACACCAATGAAAATAAAACAAAGCGCTTCATAAGCAATTACTTAATATAAATTTTATGAATATATGTATGACCGTCAATTTGTACTCTTACCAAATAAGTACCACTCATTACATCTAACAAGATTATGTTTGCACCTTTAGCCAAATTCTTCTGACAAACACTTGCACCCTGCAATGTATACACATCCATCACGCCATATGCTAAAGAATTAATCTCCAAAGCATTCCCATGTTGTTTTATCTCAAATGAATACTTGAGAGTGTCAACTGCAGAGGCATCAACAACCTTTATTATAAATTCCTTGCTGAACGATTCACCTGTAGCCTCATTAGTAACAGTAATTATAGCTTTGTACTCTTTTCCTATTTCCAATTCCTTTGTCGTCAGCAAATTACCTTTATCATCTATAGAGAAAGGTATTGCACCATAACGCTTGGTCACGGGGTTATAGGGACCTGTAACCTTGTAACTGTAAGAGGCATCCTTTATCTCTGATTGAATTTCAAGCGCAGCAACAACTGCACCTACCTCTGTATCAGAAGAGACTGTAGTCGTAGTCAAAGAGATATCAGTAGGTGCGGTGCGTGGAGCGCGTATACCGATGATTACTGCATGCTCAGAGGTATAGTCCATGTCCATTTTCTTGTCTCTCAATCCGTCTATGGTGAAATATCCATTATTAACACCACCCCAGCCCCAGTTTACATGATACATGGAGTTGCCGTCATAACCATCCAGATTGAATGCATGTCCGTAATTTTTGATAGGGTCGAGACCTCTGTAGAAAACTGCACGGCCTTCTTCCAATTCATCAATCACTAATTGCTCCCAATCGCCTGAATAATTGCTGCGTACCTGATAGGTTACCACATCAGGGTATCCAAAGTTTCGTTTCATGGCAGCAGACACATAGGAACTTAGCGTACCAGACCCTCCTGGTGAATAATCCATCTTTACAGACACTCCACAATGATAGAGTAGTCTAGCCACATCATCTTTAGAATTGGCTCCAGTAAGAATATTGTCCCAGTTATATGCTTCCTCTTCATCATAGTTGATGTAGAGCGAGCCATATGTACTATGTGTGTAAGAGAATTCACCGACAGGACGACTGGGATATCTCACTGCACTCATAGCTTGTGCCATAGCCACAGCCACACATCCCACTACAGCACGACCATTCGCATCAGAAGGACAATACTTATTGTAAGGGCTTCCTTGGTTCCAGGTAACCGTGATGAGCGGATCTACACGACTACCTTTGGCACGAGTAGCAGCTCCATTGTCCATCTTGTCCCAATTCTTTATCGGAGCATCATTCTCGTCTATAGCCTTCTTGATATCGCTGGCATAGCTACGCATCCACGCTGCGCTGTTATCCATCTCTTCATTCAGCACATAGTGGTCCGTAGGATTATATCCCAATAGAGGCTTAACAGCATCAGTAGCCGACACCAATGCCCATCCTTCTGGCTGAAGGTTAAATACATAATAGACCAAGCAATCGTTGTGGTATACGGGAGTCACCTCTCCAATCTCAGCAACGGGGTTTATCATCGGTATTACTTTGTCTATTACATACTGTTGAGCACGCTCCAAAGTTACCACCTCTGCAAAAGAGTTGTTTAGACCAAAAGCCAATAAAAGGAATAAGGATATCTTCTTCATAAATGAAAAAAGTTTTCTATATCATATCTTGTTGTAAAAGAACAAGGAGCGTCCTCCTCCTTATTAAAGGAAGGAGTCGCTCCTTGTATTTATTGCCATCAATATTAATATATTGACAGACTTTCTTTATTACTCAGCACCCTCGCCCTCTTCTTCTGCTGCAGAAGGAGTCATTGCATATGCTGCTGTAATTACAGCAAAATCTATAAGCTGATTACCTTGTGCATATACCATGCAAAGGTAGCCGCCTGTTGCGAAAGTACCTGTTGCAGAATCATATGTAAACACGAGATCAGCACCTGCTCCACTACCATCATAGGTATAGTAGTCAAACTGATCATCGCTATACACATAGCCAATATGCTCAACAGTTATTGTGGCATAATCACCATCAAATGCAGCCTTAATAGGAGCTTCCATGCCAAATACACCATTGATAAGCACGCTATCCTTTACACCATCAATCGCAGCAATGGTGACTTCCTCTGATGTAGGCACCCATTTTTTATCAGCATTTTGTACATAGAAGTTTGCAGTATACTTACCTGCAATACCTGCAGCAGTCAAGCCATAGCTTCTAAGCCATGCATTCTCTGTTGCGAACTTCACATTCATGTTGCCATTGATATCGCGTACCACATTGGCACCAACGATAACATCTACTACCATACCGAAATCAGGTTCCATAGGCAATGCAAACAAGATGCTGTCGTTGCGCACAGCCCACTCCTTCACATCGATGGTAGCCTGATAACCCTCTGAGGTATAAACAACCTTGAGTGAACCAAGCTCTACTTCGTGAAGCGACTTACCCTTTTCATCAACATCTTTTCTCATATCAAAGATTGCTGTGGGGTACTTAACTACACCAACAAATGTAGTCCAGTCAGCAAATGCACCTTCATTAACAGCAGCGCTATCAACGACA
>JAFYMV010000232.1 GCA_017548225.1 Bacteroidaceae bacterium
AAGGTGGAGTACTACAATAGTCGTAATAACTTGGTGTCGGCAGCTCCGAACAAGGTGGTCATTCTGCAGGATCTTGAGGGTTACTTGATTAACGACTCTGAGGACGTGCTGGTCATCTGTAAGAAAGATGAGGATGACGACTTCAAGAAGTTCCGCACCAGCGTGATGCTCAAGCACGGGGAAAAATACATGTAGGGGATTTTGTTATATCAAAAAAGTTACCTACCTTTGCAAGCACATAGATGACCTGAAGGGTTCCGACATGAACAGTGTCGGGATTCTTTTTTGTTTAGCTTAAACGAAAAGGGGAATTCTGATGTTAATACGAGATAAAAAACTAAAAAATAAATATTTAAAGAAGAATACTATGGCTTATATGTCACAAGAAGGCTACGATCAATTGTTAGCCGAACTCAAGAGATTGGAGAGCGTAGAGCGCCCCGAGATTTCGCGTCAGATTGCTGAAGCACGCGATAAGGGTGACTTGTCGGAGAACGCGGAGTATGATGCTGCTAAGGAAGCACAGGGCATGCTCGAGATGAAGATCAATCAGCTGAAGCTGACCATCAGCGAGGCACGCATCATCGATACCAGCAAGTTGAAAACCGACACCGTGCAGGTACTTACCAAGGTGGAGCTCAAGAACGTGAAGACTGGCATGAAGATGTGTTATGCTATCGTTCCCGAGAGCGAGGCTAACCTCAAGGCGGGTAAGATTTCGGTGAACACACCTATTGCACAGGGATTGCTTGGCAAGAAGCCTGGTGACGTGGCTGAGATTAAGACTCCCGGTGGTATGATTAGCCTCGAAGTGCTCAGCATCAGCATCGCATAATCTAGTAGGGAGGATAGTGCTATGGCAAGCATATTCAGCAGAATCGTAGCAGGCGAAATCCCCTGCTATAAGGTGGCAGAGAATGAAAACTACTTTGCCTTCCTCGACATCAACCCCATGGTGAAGGGACACACATTGGTTATCCCTAAACGTGAGGTGGATTATATCTTCGATCTCGAGGATGAGGAGTTGGCAGGTTTGAACCTCTTTGCCAAGAAGGTGGCTAAGGCCTTGAAAGCTGCTTTCCCCTGTCAGCGCATTGGTATGGCAGTATTGGGCATGGAGGTGCCTCACACACATATCCACCTTATCCCTCTGCAGAAGGAGAGTGATATGCTCTTCAGCAATCCTAAACTCTCGTTCACACCGGAAGAGTTTGCGGAGATTGCAGCCAAGATACGCGAACAGCTGTAACCTTTGTCATCCTGAGCGTGCTCGGGATGTCATCAACAACAAACATATACGAGGCATTTTATGCGCTACCTACGTAACCTCAGTACCGACGTCTACTTCAATATGGCGTTTGATGAGTATGCCTTAGAGCAACTGCCGCTCGATGAGCCACTGTTTTATCTGTGGCAAAATCGGTCGGCAGTTATCATTGGTATCAACCAGGATATCCATGCAGAGGTAAACCTAGATTATGCCAGGCAGCACAATATCTCCGTAGCACGCCGTATCACAGGCGGTGGAGCGGTGTATCATGATCTAGGTAACCTCAACTATACTATCGTAGGGCGTAGTGCCGATATGGAACGCGACTATCCTGAGTATGCTCGCTACATGTTGCATGCCTTGCAGGCTTTGGGTATACGGGCCGAGCTCTCTGGACGTAATGACATTCTCGTCGATGGACGTAAGGTGTCGGGTTACGCCAAGCGTGTGTACAAGGATCGTCTCATGGTACATGGGACGCTGATGTATGATGTCGATCTTGAACAGCTTACTCGTGTGCTCACTCCCTCTGTGCAGAAGTTGGAGTCGAAAGGCATAGCTTCGGTCAGGAGTCGCGTGCTCAATCTACGCGAATACTTGCCAGGGGTGGCCAGTATCGATGCGCTGGCACAAGCCTTGGAGCGATATCTCTCTTGTCAATATCAAGATAAAGAGGTGGCGCTCACCGAGAATCAGTTGGAAGAGATACGATCTATTGCAGCAAAAAAGTTCTCTACGTCTGACTGGCTATACGGTCGCTCACCAAGTCATGCCGTCACCTATACGAAACGTTTGCCTTGTGGCAATGTGACCATCCATCTAGATATTAAAAGGGGTGTCATTGATCAATGCTCTATCACAGGTGACTTCTTAGGTAATACTCCCATAACCAGCGTAGAACTTCTCTTACAAGGATGTCTTTATGAACGTACCGCATTGCAGCAGCGCCTTGTCGCTGTGGATATGCATGACTACTTGGATTATACCGATAACGAAGCTTTTATCAACCTTCTCTTTAATTTGTAGCATTATGCGCAACGCCATTATTACTATCGTAAAGCTTGTATTATATTATTTTGCCTATCAATTGAGTTTTAGCGTCGTGGCTATGGGGCTGAAGTTTCTGTTTGCTTCGTTGGACATGATAACGATGACCTCGCTGGCTATGGTAGCCTCTACATTGATGATGTCTTGGCACTTGATTCATTTTGACTACGTGAGACTTGCCAATGATAGATATAAAGAGGTGAAATTACCAGTACTGGCTGTAGCGATAGTCTTCATCTTTGCCGCGATGTATGTGCTCAATCTGTTTATCGAGCAGGCAGGCATTCCCAACACGTTGGAAGAAACTTTCATTGCTATGAGTAGAAATCCTTTTGGGGTGCTCTCTATCGCTTTGCTAGCTCCGATACTTGAAGAATTATTATTCCGTGGCGCAATCCAAGGTGTTTTGTTAAGGGCGCAGGATAAGCCATGGATAGCCATTCTTATCTCGTCTCTTATCTTTGGGGTGGTGCATATGAATCCTGCGCAGATTCCCTTCGCCTTCCTTCTTGGCATGATGTTTGGTTGGCTCTACTACCGTACGGGGAGTCTGCTCCCTGGAATCATAGGTCATGTGCTCAACAACTCTGTTGCAGCTGTTAATATGATACTTTACGGCAATACTACCATTGAAGAGCAAATAGAAAATCCTCTTACCATGTGGGTATGGGCTGTAGTGGCCGTCGCTACATGTTACGTCGCAGTATTGTGGCTTGACAAGAATCTGGAAAGGCAATAAAAAAGCAGGCCCCCCGCTGCATTAGGGCCTGCTTCGACGTAAGATGTGAGTTGTAAGATTACGCAGCGGTATTCCTTTTGAGTTAAGAGTTAAAGGTGAAAAGTTAAGTTTCGCGATGTAAGCACTCTTCCCTCTTCCCTTATTTTACTTCCCAAGTGTCGTTGGTGAGGAGTAGCTCCTCGAAAGTGTGGTAAGGCTTTTTAGCTTTTACCTCTTCGATTTGTGCTGATACTGCTTCGTCGTAGGTGGGAGCCTCCACGTCGCGGATGACACCGAGGGCGACGGGGAAATCGGGACCCTCCATGAGGGCAAGCTTGAGCTGCACGGTATTGTCCTCGCAGTGTGCGTCGTGTACAAGGATATCATCGATGGTGATACCATT
>JAFYMV010000233.1 GCA_017548225.1 Bacteroidaceae bacterium
AGCGGTGAGGATACCGAAGCTGTTGAGCAAGAAGTAACCTGCGAAACCGTAAAGACCCTGTGTACCGGGAAGAGCGGTGAGCACGAGGAAGTTACCGAACTTGTCAGCCTTCTTCAACGCACCAAGACCTGCGTTACCAGCGATAGTTACACCGAAAGCTGAACCAATACCCGAAAGGGCAATCATCAAACCAATGCCCAAGTAGGCAATAAAAAGATTTGCATTCATAATTGTTTTGTTTTTTAAGTTGTTATTAATTTATTTTTTGTTTTTCATTTCTTTTTTTCTTGTCATCCTGAACGAAGTGAAGGATCCCGCGCTAGGACTATGCAAAACTTTGCGAGATTGCCTTAACGGCGACCTAAAGGTTATTTCGCGTTGCTCAGAATGACATTATACGATGTTTCGTTCCTTACTTCTTAAAAGGTTTGTACTCCTGTCCGCCACCTTCGTAGCCAGAGTTCTTGAAGAACTCCACGAATGTCAGACGCATGGGGTGTACCATAGAGCCGAGAATATTCATGAAGATATTCAAACCATGACCAATGAGGAAGATGAGAGCGGTAACAAGAAATCCTACTACAGGGATATCGGGGCTCATACCTACGGCCAAGCTATTGAATACACTAGCCAAGATACCTCCCGAAAGACCGAGAGCAAAGAGACGCACATAAGAAAGCACATCGCCAAGCAAACCGGTTACCATATTATAGGCATCCCAAAGACCAAGACCGATATTGAGGAAGATGTTCTTGCCAGGACTGTTGTAGAGCATAATCATGCAACCTGCCACAATCATCAGCACCATAAACCAGGTAGCGCCCATAGAGCCGGTGAGAACGCCTACGGCTACGCCCACGAGGAGCATAATCCAACCGATAGTGCTCACAGCATACTTGAAGCCGAGCTGGATAGTGAGGTTTACAGCCTTGAGCACCATACCGAAGAGTATCTGCACACAGCCGATGATGAGTGATAGGTAGAACATAGCCTGATTGTCCTGATAGAGCATATCCTTCATCTTTTGGAAGAAAGGAATGTCAAGATCGTACAAGCTGAAACCAAAAGCAGTACCCGTGAGCGAACCTGCCAATACGGTAGACAAACCAAAGAGGAACACCAAAGGACTCTTGAACTCAGGATTAATAAGTTGGAAGAGCTTGGTAAACACGGGCAACGCTAACATGATGAGCAAGCCATATCCCATATCGCCAAGACAGAGGCCGAAGAACAGCATGAAGAAAGGCGCAAAGAACATGGTGAGGTCGAGCTCGCCATACTTGGGCAACATATACAACTTGGTCAACGGCTCGAAGAGACGGAAGAACTTGTTATTACTCAATTGGATGGGGATATCGTCCTCAGCTGTAGGATCATCAATCTGGTAGTAATGACCAGTCTTGTCGAGATACTCACGCACTGTATCGAGCGATTTCTCCGGAGCCCAACCCTGAAGCAACATGAGCTTGTTGTCAGCCACGCTATCAGCACTGAGTGCCACCTTTGAGAAATTGATATCGCTCTGCAATGCCTCGTGAGCAGCCTTGAAGTGAGCTAGATGCTCATTAGCAAAGGCGACAATCTGTCCATCGATACCTGTACTCTTAGACTGCAGCGTCTCAATCTCTTCACGCAATGCCCCAAGTGATACCTGCGGCAAGCGACATAGCTCGGCCTCGATGCTGATCTCGGTACCAGGAGCGGTTACGGTGATGAAGTATACCTTAGACTTGTCGGCACGGATGGTGATAGCATTATACTCACTCTCCCACTCCTCTTTATACAGGCGTGTAGCGCAAGCGAAGAAGTTGATATCATATCCAGCCTTGATGAGACGCTCTACTGACTCGGGAGCAAAATCACCCCACGGAGCCAATACCTGCTCGTCTTTGGCAAGCTGCTGAATGCGTGCCTCGGTAGCAGCCTTATCAGCAAGGAGCTGGTCGTACTTCAACAACAATTCAGAGGGCTCGGTAAACTCGGAGTTCTCTGAGGGATTAGAGGCCACTTTTGACAATGCCTCAATCGCACTTGCATAGCGTGAGAGCAAGCGCATCTGCTCTTGCACCTCAGCATTGTCAAGAACACCCTGCTGCTTCTGCACTACATGCAATACGCCCAGTTCGCCCATGCGGTCGAGGAACTCTTGATACTCTTTATAGAACACCAAGAAGGTGAGTTTTTTCATTCTTGTTATCATAGTATCTCCTCCATCTCGTTAAACACCTCGTCGGGGGAAGCCACCGGCTCGGCGCGTTTTTCCAACAGCGTCTTCAGGATCTTCTGTGATGACTTAGAAAGGTTCTCCTCGTCCTCCATGAAGCGCTTAATCTTACGCACTGCATCTTGATAACCAGGTATCTGCACCTTTTCGAAGAGGTTTACCTTCTGGGTAGTCTTCTTGCGGGCATGTTCGAGAAGCTCAAGCTTTGCCTCCATAAACTCGCACGCCAAAGCAGTCTTGGCCAACCCCTGAAGCAGGTTGATGCCATCGTAGTACCACTTAGGAGCACCAAAGAGGCTAAAAGGCTTGATATCAAAGTCGACATCACCCAATACGGGCACGCGCACACCAGCAATCTTCTTTACATCAAGATGCACATCTCTGACACCGATAAGCGAAGCGTCAAACTCATTCCAAAGAGCAAACATGTACTCGTAGGCTTGAATCTGCTCTTCGAGCTGAGCTTCTAACCGACGAACATCCTCCTTGCACTTTTTCACCTCCATACGCAAGGCACTCTCCTTATTCTTGATGATAGGGAGCGTACGCTGGCGCACCTTGAGTTGCTTCTCAATCTGCTGCAGTGATGTCTTGTTATATTGAAATTTTATAGCCACAATTTTATTAAATTATGAATTTTGAATTATGAATTTTGAATGCAAATACAACGCGTATTCCTACATATATATTTAGGCTATCGTGAAGGACAGAATTCAGAACTCATAATTCAGAATTGAGAAATCAATTTTCTTTCGGCCAGAACTGTTCTACCAACTCGCGCTTGATGTTAACCTCCTCAGGCTGGAAGTACTTGCCAAACAAGCCCCAGGTTACATCGAGCATCTCGGTAGTGTTGAGGTTTACATCGATAGCCAAGAGCTGATTTGAATAGTCCTTAGCGAAGTCGAGTGTACGCTCATCGTAGTCGGTGAGGTCGAAACCGTTCTCCATCTTGGTCTTCGCATTGGCTGCATCGGCATAAAGACGCACGGCGGCATTCATCACCTGCGGATGGTCCTTACGGGTTTTCTTACCCGATACGAGCTGCTTCAGACGAGAGAGCGAACGGAACGGGTCAACGATAACCTTACCGATATCGCTATCACGACGGAGGAAGAGCTGACCCTCGGTGATGTAACCGGTGTTATCAGGTACGGCATGGGTGATATCGCCACCAGAGAGGGTGGTCACCGCGATAATGGTGATTGAACCTCCTGAGGGGAACTGCACGGCCTTCTCATAGATCTTAGCCAAGTCTGAATAGAGCGAACCGGGCATAGAGTCCTTAGAAGGAATCTGGTCCATACGGTTTGACACGATAGCCAAAGCGTCGGCATATGAGGTCATATCAGAAAGGAGCACGAGCACCTTCTCATTCTTCTCAACAGCAAAATATTCAGCAGCGGTCAATGCCATATCGGGAATCAACAAACGCTCTACAGGAGGATTCTCTGTAGTGTTGATGAAGCTGATGATACGGTCGAGCGCACCTGCGTTAGAGAACACATTCTTAAAGTAGAGGTAGTCGTCGTTGGTCATACCCATGGCACCGAGGATGATCTTGTCGGTCTCGGCACGGAGAGCCACATTGGCCATCACCTGGTTGAAGGGCTGGTCGGGGTCGGCGAAGAAGGGAATCTTCTGACCTGACACGAGGGTGTTGTTCAAGTCGATACCTGCAATACCGGTAGCAATGAGCTCAGAGGGCTGCTTACGGCGTACGGGGTTCACTGAAGGACCACCAATCTCGACCTCCTTACCCTCGATCTGAGGACCACCGTCGATTGCGTTACCGTAGGCGTCGAAGAAACGACCTGCCAACTGGTCGCTCACCTTGAGCGAAGGAGCCTTGCCAAGGAATACCACTTCAGCATTGGTGGGGATACCGCCTGTACCCTCAAACACCTGAAGAGTAACCTCATCGCCAGCGATCTTTACCACCTGTGCCAACTTGCCATCGATAGTAGCAAGTTCGTCATAACCAACACCTGTTGCCTTCAACGAGCAAGTAGCCTTGGTAATCTGACTAATCTTTGTATATATCTTTTGAAATGCTTTTGTTGCCATAATCGTTATGCTTTCTTAGTTGCTACCAACTCGTCGAGTTGCTTCATATATTCGTTATACTTCTCTGACTTGAACTCGCAATAGTTGATCTGCTTACAGAGGTTGATGACACGCTTAAAGAAGGTCATCACATCAAGGAAGGTATCAAACTCAAACTCGGTATGGCAGATGCCCATTACCATGTTCACAATCTCTTCCTGGCGCTCAAGCGAACTTACGGCATCAATATCATCGAACGCATCCTGCTGGAGGATAACGAAGTCGATAAGCTCTGACTTCCAGAATACTACATGGTACTCTACAGGTACACCATCATCACCGAGAATGTTAATCTGCTCAGCAATCTCCTTACCACGAAGCAAGCGGGTCTTAATTTCATTTACCTTAGTGGTCCACTCATCGTTGATGAGCTTAGATATATAAGCCTCAAACTCGGGATACTCCAAGTACTTAGAGTATGAGTCAATGGGGTTTACCGCTGGATAGCGCTTTTTATCGGCACGCTCCTGCTCAAGGGCGTAGAAACAACGAGCTACCTTCTTGGTATTCTCAGTCACAGGCTCCTTGAGGTTACCACCGGCAGGTGATACGGTACCGATAAAGGTAATAGAACCTACCTCACCGTTGTTCAAGGTCACATAACCTGCGCGACCGTAGAAGTTAGAGATGATAGATGAAATATCCATGGGGAACGCATCAGGACCAGGGAGCTCCTCCATACGGTTTGACATCTCACGCAATGCCTGCGCCCAACGAGAAGTAGAGTCAGCCATAAGCAATACACGAAGACCCATTGAGCGATAATATTCAGCCATGGTCATGGCAGTATACACTGATGCCTCACGAGCAGCTACAGGCATGTTAGAGGTGTTAGCGATGATGATGGTACGCTCCATCAACTTGCGACCGGTATGGGGGTCAACGAGCTCGGGGAACTCGGTGAAGATTTCCACAACCTCATTAGCACGCTCACCACAAGCCGCGATGATTACGATATCGGCCTCAGCCTGCTTAGATATAGCGTGCTGGAGCACAGTCTTACCAGTACCGAAAGGACCAGGAATAAAGCCTGTACCACCCTCTACGATGGGGTTTACGGTATCAATTACGCGTACACCTGTCTCGAGGAGCTTAAAAGGACGGGGCTTATTGACATAGTTGGTCATAGCCACCTTCACGGGCCAACGCTGAATCATATTCACATTGATATCGTTGCCCTCCTCGTCGGTAAGCACTGCGATAGTATCCTGAATGGTATATTCACCTTCAGCCACGATAGACTTCACGGTGCAAACACCCTTCTGCTGGAAAGGCACCATAATCTTCAAGGGCTGAGAGTTCTCTTCTACAGCACCGAGCCAATCCGAAGCCTTCACCTTATCGCCTACCTTGGCAAGAGGCTTGAAGAGCCATTTGCGATCGTCGTCAAGAGCGTAAGTGTATTGTCCGCGTTTGAGGAACACACCATCCATCTTGTCGAGGTCGTTCTGCAGACCGTCGTAGTTTTTAGAGAGCATACCGGGGCCGAGTGTTACCTCGAGCATGTGACCGGTAAATTCGGCAGGAGCACCTACCTTCAGTCCGCGTGTGCTCTCAAACACCTGCACATACACATCATTACCCACTACCTTGAGCACCTCGGCCATGAGCTTATCACCGCCAGTGGTAATGTAGCAGATTTCATTCTGTGCCACGGGACCGTCTACTGTCAGCGTCACCAAGTTCTGAACAACGCCTTTAACTTTTCCTAATGTAGCCATATATATGTTTTATTTCTTATTGTTTATAGTAAACTCTTGAGGCACCTTTACCTCATCCTTGAGTTGGCGTATCATTCCACGCAACATCTCACCACCAGCTTCGGCGTCAAGGGTAATCCAACGCTCGATAATCTGTATCTTCACGAGAAAGGCAAAGAGTTTCTCTACGGTAAAGTAGTCGAAGAAAGAGTTTTCCTCCATCCACTCCCACTTGAGAATGTCAAGCTTTCGCTCGCGTTCTACGAGATTGTCAATTTCACTGATACGCATCACCTCCTCAAAACCATCCATCACACCAGTCAAGCCAAAATCGCGGCTATTTGAAGTGCGCAACGCCTTGGCAACCTCATTGTCGCCCACGATAAGGGGCTTCACATCGAGATTATAGCGGCGTGCGGTAATGGCGGTAAGGAAGTTGTTAAGGTCGAGATTGAAGGCAAACCAACGCTCAACGAACACATTCCCCTGGCTCATGGCGTGAGCGTAGTAGAGTTGCGCGAGACGATCTTCAGGGAAGATACCTTCGGCTGCACTATCTTCGCTTTCCATCTGTGCCACGAAGTCGTACATATAACGCGGATAACGACGGTCGGGAGTCTCCTCTGCACGAGCAGCCTCAATGACACCCAGCAACTCCTCACTCGTATACAAGCCACCCTCTACGATAGCAGCCTCCTTATCCTTTAATAATAGGAGAAGGTTAGCATTATCGTAGCTTAGGTAGATGAGGTCGAGTAAGGCACGGTCGTCGTCGGCAAGCTCGGGATAGTACAGCTCGCGGAATTCACGCACAGTGATCCCCAACTTACTATCATCAAGCGACAATTCCGGCAATCCGGCTATGAGATAATAATAGTTTTTCTTCATTTTGTATTTTGTCAACAGACAACGGCCAACAGTCTACAGTCTTTTTTACTACAGAGACATTCAGCAAGGTCTGTCGTCCGTTGACTGTTGTCTGTTGACTTGAAAGGTTATTAGAACAACATCTCTACCAACTCAGGACGAAGGAATGACTGGAAGAAGTTCACAAACTCTTCCTCGCCAAAGTTCACCTTATACGAGCCGTCAGCGGGCTGTATAGTGAAGAGAGCCTTCTGTCCGTTTACCTCTTCGATGGTCACACCCTTATCGAGCAAAGCCTTTGCCTTAGCAGCAAAATACTTCTTGAGAGTCTCACCATCAGCAGCAGAAATAACGATAGGTTCGTCGGCTACCCACTTCTCAGCAAGTGTCACAACAAACTTACCCATCACCTCCTTATCAGCGGTAAGCTCCTTCACAGCGTTGCTCACCACCTTGTCTGATACCAATGTAGCCACCTCGCTCTTGAGCGCGTTCACTGCCTGGCCTGCAAAGAGTCGGAGCTCCGACTTTGTGTTTTCCATCAACTCAGCAGCCGATTTCTGAGCAGCAGCAACCAAAGCCTCAGCCTCTTTGCGTGCGTTCTCCACGATTTCAGCAGCCTGGGCATTAGCAGCAGCTACAATGCGTGCAGCCTCTTCATTGCCCTTCTCTACTCCATCCCGAAACATCTTTTCGGTCAATTCTTGTATGTTCTTTTCCATTTTTAAAATAGGTTTTGATAGTTTTTTCCAACTAAAGGGCAAAAGTACAAAATAAATCTCAATATACGCCAACAATTATTGAATAATTGCAAGGTATGCTTTACAAAAAAAAACAAAAAGTGACACCATCTACCGATGATGCCACTCATAAGGGACAATATTACCCTATCTTCTGACAACCGATTACTCGGCAGCAGCCTCGTCGCTTTTCTTGCGGATAGCACGCTTGCGAGTCTTCTTCTCGGGAGCCTGTACAGTAGTCTCCTTTACGCCTGCCAATTCGGGGTCAATCATGATACGACCACAGTATTCGCATACGATGATTTTCTTACGCATCTTGATGTCGAGCTGACGCTGTGCAGGAATCTTATTGAAGCAACCACCACAAGCATCGCGCTGTACATATACTACACCAAGACCATTGCGTGTATTCTTACGGATGCGCTTGAACGACTGCAACAAACGGGGCTCGATGCTACCTTCCAATACCTTGGCACGGTCGCGGAGCTTCTCCTCCTCTTCCTTGGTCTCAGACACGATCTCTTCAAGCTCGTTGCGCTTATCCTCAAGAGCACAGATACGCTCTTCGAGCAATGCATTGGTACGCTCAATTTCCTCGTTCTTAGCCTTCAGGTCATTAGCATACTGACGGAGCTTCTTCTCGCAAAACTCCACCTCAAGTGTTTGGAACTCGATTTCCTTAGCCAAGAGATCATATTCACGGTTATTGCGCACATTGTTTTGGTCCTCAGTATATTTTGCAATCATTGCCTTGGCCTCTTCGATCTTGATGCGACGCTTGCTCTCTTCAGCCTTGATTTCCTCAATGCTACCTGAGATATTTCCGATACGGGTTCTCAATCCGGTAACCTCATCCTCCAAATCCTGAACTTCGAGGGGAAGCTCACCACGGAGAGTCTTGATGTGGTCAATCTCAGAGAAGATGAGCTGCAGTTGATACAATGACTTCAACTTCTCCTCCACAGAATATTCCTGCAGATCTTTCTTGATTTCTTTTGCCATAGTTACAAATAATTTATTGGGTTTGTATTACATGATGTTTTCACAATTTTCAGTTCGGGGAAATGCTTGCCCAAAATCTCGGCAAATATATCCACCGTGTATTGTTCACTCTCATAATGTCCCATCTCGGCAATCAGCAATTCATCTTCATGTCCGAAATAGTCATGATAGCGCATTTCGCCAGTAAGGAAGGCATCAGCACCTTGCGCGATAGCTTGCGGCAAGAGGAATCCACCCGCACCACCACAAAGCGCTACTCGGCGTATCTTACGACCATTCAAAGCATTGTGACGAATGCACTGGATGCCAAACAGCACCTTCAAACGCTCCAGGAACTCGCGTTCATTCTCCTCTGCAGGCAGTTCACCAATGATGCCCGCTCCAGCAGACGCAGTACCAGCCTTCGGCTCGAGGAACGCCAAGTTTTTTACTCCTATTTTCTCGGCTATACGATAGTTCACCCCACCCTCCGCATTGTCAAGATTGGTATGAGCGGCATATATGCCTATCCCCTTCTGTATAGCCTTGATAACACAACGCTCTACATAGCTTTTACCCGTGATAGACTTCAGTCCGTGAAACAACAACGGATGATGAGCAATAATTAAATTGCACCCCATACGCTCGGCCTCATCAATAACGGCCTCGTTCACATCTAGACACAATAAAGCCCCTGCAACTTCCTGCTCC